>NZ_WWTL01000008.1:0-18033 GCF_009874105.1 Clostridium sp. BIOML-A1
ACATTCAGTGTTCTTTGTCAACAACTTTTTTAATTTCTTTTTTGATGTTCTGCATGCTTTCCAGATGAGAATCATCACGAAATCATTTGTCGTTGTTTGTTGCCGTCTCGAACAGCAACTCCGATATATTAACACATATCGTTAATGTTTGTCAACAACTTTTTTCGATTATTTTCAATCTTTTTTGTTGTTCAAGCTGTTCTCGCGACCAGCAAATGATACTATACTAAATCTTTTCCAAGATGTCAACTATTATTTTCAAAAAAATGTCTTTTTTGTATATCCATGCCAAAAGTGAACTTTCATCGATCATTTTCATCACTTGCAACGCCCAGTTAAATGTTGAAAGAAGTGTTACAATCCCCATAAATATCCAGACAAACAGCAATGCCTGTCCTGCACCAAATAAAATTCCACCCGCTTTATTAATTCCTTTTACGATCGGAATATAACTTGCCACATCCAGAACTGTAATTAAAATATGAATACACAAAGATAAAATAAAAAATGTAAGTACATACGAAATGCCACGCATAACCATGGCAGTCAAGGTTTCGGCAATATAACCGCATACATTGTTTACACCTGTTTCTAAATACTGCTCCCCGTTACAATTCTCTATCAGCCAGTCTCTGACTCCTGCCGGAAGATCAAGTTTATCGATCAGTTCAATTTCCTGATTCCTGGTGATTTCTTCCGTCTCCTGCGGAAGCTCAAATTTTTTTATTATGTTATTTTTAATGGTTTCATCTAATGCTGTCTGTTCACACAACAATTTGTTAACACCCGGATACAAAAGCGCAGTTAAGAATACTGCCAGCACAATTCCAATTGCACCGGCAGCACTCTTAAATAATCCAATCCTGTATCCACGTAACATAAACAGCAACATAAATGCCGCTATTCCCAGGACTAATAAATTCATTTGTTTTCCTTCTCATTCTTCATGGTAAGTTTTATAATCGTTGTTTCATTTTCAAATATTGCGATATATTCTAATTTATTGCCCGACGGAACAATATCGATCAGATTCTTTCGGAATGTCGTAGAAAATTTCTTTGCACCATTCAGATAGTAAATGCTGCAGTCGAATTCTCCCGCAATAATCAATTCATCTTCCGTTGCATATATTTTTGAAAATGTATTGTTATAGTCTGCCTCTGCGGTCAATTTACCGTTTGTATCATATATATAGATATGGTATCTTCCCGCGGTGGTATCTGCATTCGCAGATATATAGCCTACATAGTGGGAATTTGCAAATACACCTAACATCTCTCTGCCATCCAGACTTATCTCTGCTTTCTCACTCGGTTTTTCATTCATGGAATAGATCACGATTCTATCATCTCCAAAGCAGGCAATCGTGTCATTATCTATAAAATCTACATATGGAAAGATTGTATCATCAAAAGTAAAACCACCCATTAATCGGTCAGCATTCTCGTTTTGTCCTACCGAGCCAAAATTATATGCCGCAAGATAATCCGGTACTGTTGTTCCATCCACCTTTACATAACTGGTAAATAACTTCTGCCCATCGTCCGATACGGCAATATCAAGCGGATAACCACTATTTTCTATAGATGTCTTCATCTCATAGATCTCTTTACTGTCTTTATCATATGCATTGATATAATTCTCATTTTCGCCTGACAGGATCACAACATATACTCCCTGTGAGGCAATATCAATATTTGTAATATCATAATTCAGTGTCTGATTACTGACCTTTCCTGATTTATTAAATACATATACATCTCGTCCGTTCATATCGGCCACAGCCGCATAATCTCCATTTACAACAGCTTGAGGCATCTTCATTGCATAGCTGCAGTCCCAGACGGTATTTCCGGTGGCATCAATATATGCCACACCATCTTTGGTCACTTTTAATACATTATCACTGAACATGATGTAATCTGCAATATTATCTCCATTCGTTTCTACAGACGACACTACATTATATCCCTGATATTCTCTTGTGTTAATATATCTTCTCACAGATACAATCACAACCGCTGCAATTAAGATCACCAATATCACAATAAGGACTTTTACCCTTGCGGAAATTCCCGGTGTTACCTCTATTACATTGCTGTTCTCGTCATCTATCTGTTCTCTCTTCGCCGTCCGTTTTGTCTTTACATGTGCGAAAAGCTTTCTGCGGTTCTTTTTTTCTTCTATTTCCTTTGCCATATGTTACCTCTGTCACTTTATGGAATTTTCTTTCGTGGATAGTATAACATCTTTAGTTTACAGATGGAATAGCTATTTTTTCTCCCGGATAGATAGTATCTCCTTCTTTTATTCCGTTGGCATTCATCAATGCATCTACATAATTGGGAGACTTGTACATTTTTAATGATATACTCATGAGCGTATCTCCTTCTTCAATTGTATAATACTCAACGGCTTCATTGGACATTGTTTCCTGTGTAGATACCTCTTCTGTTCCTGTGCTCGTGGTTTCTACGGTATTCTGCCCCATTTCCTCATTCTTCGTTCCGCTACTGTCTTTTTCCGTATTTTCATCTTTTGTCTCGATTTCAGAAGATACTGTCGAAGCAGCTTCTCTTCCATCTTCGGCATTCTCCTGCCCGACATCTTTTGTATAGACCGTCTGTTCCGTATTGCTGTTTGAAAATACCTGTACATCTGAATCATCATTTTGCAATTCCATCTTTCGTATCGTTGACTCTATATCTTTCATCTTATCATAGTTCCCCGATACAACAACTCCCATCGATAATGCAAATACAGCCGCAAAAGACGCAACCGCATATTTTACATAAGACTTACTTTTCTGATTTTTTTCTTTCTTTTGGGATTCGCCTCGCATTGTCTGAAAATTCTTTACAAGCTCTGCATCTTTTCGCAGTGTCGCCTGATCCTTGTCCTCCGTCGTCATGTTTTTGCGGCTGATAATATAATTCTGCATAGCTTCATTTCGAACATAATATATATAATATCCCCGTTGCCGCATCAAGTGATTTTTCTCACACACATAAAAAGCATCATCACATTCTAAGGAATCCATGACAAACAACACCTTATCCCTTCCCCTGAAATTCTCCAGATGCAGTCTTGTGATTTTTTCATTGATATCTGTGGAAAATCCCATGCGCGAAAGAAACCATCCGACAACTGACAGATTTTCAAAATATTTGTTGATCTCCGCATAAAGCCCGCTCCAAATATGATCATCAAATTTGATCTGATCCACATCAAATTCCAGATTCTGTGCCTCTACCGCTCCACTGATAAATAACGTCTCCGTATCACCATCTTTAAAGTACTCTCCAAGCAGGATAGCTCCCCGGGAGGTCGTATTACCCGGCTCTGCGATCTTACGCAGGAATGTCATTACATAATCTTCTATGTATATTTTCTTCTTATCCGGAGCATTTCCTATCTGTCTGATATTTTTCGGCATTTTGTAATGTATTTCATTTTTTCCGTTTTTCTCCGCTGTAGTCTTGTCATACACGATCTCTATCATGATTACACTCCCCCATAATTATTATTGGCTCCGGCTCATTCCGAAAGCACTCTTTTTAGATTTGTTCTGATAATAGCATTTGGGAAAGTCTGTACTTATCAAATTTTGTCAACATATATGGCAATCTATATTTTTTCTTTTTGAGTATTTCGACATTTTATTTTTCGGTTTTGTGTAAACTTTATCAATCCGGGTAATACTTTATAGTAAGATATACTTTTGGGAAGGTGTTTATGAATATCAGTAAGAAAGTAAAAAAACGGAAAACCGAATACTTCAATCCGGCCCGAAGCCATACCTGTCACGAGCTAGGTAACCGGATCGTAGAATTAATCCATGATATGGAAGGTTATGGCAAAGATATAATCGTAATCTGCATCGGAACAGACCGCGCTACCGGAGATGCACTCGGTCCTCTGGTCGGCGACTACATCCTTGCGCACGATACCGCCTATCAGGTTGCAGGAACACTGGAATATCCGGTTCACGCACTTAATATCCGTGATACGATCGACCATATCTACGAAGATTTTGACGATCCTTTTGTAATCGCCGTAGATGCATCTCTTGGCATGTCCAAAGATATGGGAATGGTTACGATCACGAACTCCCACCTGTTTCCGGGAAAAGGTGTGAACAAAAAACTTCCGGCAATAGGCGATATGTCTATTACCGGAATCGTTAATCTCTCCGGGAATGCCGGAGCAAATCTACTCCAGAATACCCGATTATATACAGTTAAACAGATGGCCGAATACATTGGAAGAGCACTCGTCTATGCCGATCATCATCTGTCATCTCCTTTATAAACTTTGATAGCCTCAGCTACTGTACTTGCTGATCCTTCTTCCATGATTGAGATCAGATCAGATAATTTTTCTTCTGTACAAAAGTCCTTTCCGAGATATGTTTCATATTTGTTCGTGATCATAAGCTCATATTCGGATATCTTCTTCTGCGTATCACCGAAATCATTTTCCAGTGTATCACGTTCGGATTTCAATCGATCCATTTTCTCTTTTCTGCGTCCGGTGATCTCATCCGTAATCAACTGTTTGGTTTCTTTCTCGAAGGTACGAAGCGCATCCAGTTTTTCATCACTGATCACTCCACCCGCATCTTCTAACTCCTGAATCTTTTTATCATATTTACCCAGTCTGTAAATGCTCTCATCCTTATCCTTTGCAATTGAATTCTTGATCGCTTTTACAGCCTTCTCATTGGCTATGATCTTATCGCGGGTTCTTCTTCCCTCCCGGATCAAATCTCTATGTTTCACCTTTGTCAGGTTAAATACAATGAAATAAATAATAAACTCAGTGATTATGATCAGTGCTGCAATCAGCACACACATTGCAGTATGGTTTCCTGTCTTGAACTTTGTATTCATTAAAATCGCAATCACTGCTGCCGGAATTCCTCCGCATGTAACCAAAAGAATTACAAGCAGCTCAAGAAATTCACTCATGCCTTTGGGGGAAAACAGGCAATAATATATCTTCGTATTACAAAAGGCCGGAACATGATTCTTTTTGAATAAAGTCTTGATAGCTGCATTCAGCTGACGATTCTCCTCCCGGATATCTGCCGTCTCCTTATTGATCCGATCTTCCATTCTCTGGCTTTTCTTTTTATCCTTCTTCGTCTGCACCTGACGGATCTTAGAATTATTTACATCGATCTGTCTGTCATAGCTTGCAGCGATCTGTTCTTTTCTTTTTTTTAATGTGGCACTGATCTCATCACCGGTTGCCCGTTCTTCCCGGACGATAGCCCGTTTATTCTTCTTCTGGAGCAGCTTGATCTCCTCCAGCTTATCTTTTAAATCTTCTAATTCGGAGATTGTATCACGCGCTTCGATCAGGTATTCCTGGTCTTCATCATATACGTTATCCGCAGCCATAGCTTTCCTCCTGTCTGTAAATGTGCACGCACAAGCCTACACTTATATTTATTTTAACAAATAACACCTTATTAAACAACCCGAAGTTTTTTCTATGTTCTTTCTGAAATCTGTCACACTTTTTTCAAACAAAATTAAGAGAATGTAAATTGCAAACCCTGTTGACATCTTCTATAATAGATACAGGCACGAATAATAAACCATTGCCGCTGATCACCAATAATACAAAGTTATATTTTACATAAAGGAGGATTTTCCCTGACCTATGAATATTTTATTTTTTCTGACTCCTAAGAGCGAGGTTGCATTTATAGAAAGCACATTTACTTTAAGACAGATTCTTGAAAAGATGGAGATCCATCGATATTCAGCAATCCCGATTCTGTCGGGTAACGGCGAATATGTCGGAACAATCACCGAGGGTGATATCCTCTGGTTCTGTAAGAAAAACGGATTGAACCATCTGTCCGAATCCGAAGATATCCGTTTGTCCGACATTCCGAAAAAATTCGAATATGCTTCCGTATCAATCAACTCAAATATGGAAGATCTGATCGCCCGTGCGATGGCACAGAACTTCGTTCCTGTAGTAGACGACCACAACAAATTCATCGGTATCGTAACCCGAAAAGATATCATCGGCTACTGCTATAAAAAGCTGAGCCAAACTTCATAATTTTTTCAAAAGCACTAAAATAAAAAGCCATCCAACCGATACTATTATTGTACCGGCTGAATGGCTTTTTATTTATTATAACACGCCTGTTCTGTTGATTGCTGAGATTAAAGCATATACAGATGCATCAATAATATCATCCTTAATGCCTGCACCCCAGGTAACTGTTCCGTCTTTTCCTTCCAGACCTACATAAGCGACTGCCTGTGAGTTAGAGCCTACCTGTAATGCATGCTCCTCATAGCAGATGATCTTGAAGTCAATGTCAAAATGCTTCTTAATTGCATTACTGACAGCATCCAGACGACCATTTCCTTTACCATGATATACTTTCTTTTCGCCATATTTCATGATCGTGATCTCAGTTGAGATTCCATCTCCCTGAACGAAATGACACTCCAACATCCGAACAGGATTTTCTATATTGACATATGTACTCTGGAAAATATCCAAAACTTCGGTAGCGGATAATTCCTTATGTGCCTTATCAGATACATCTTTAACTGTATAACCAAGATCCTCACGGAATTTTGGCGGAAGGTCAAAACCGTACTTGGACTGGAGAATATAACCGATACCTCCCTTTCCTGACTGGCTGTTGATACGGATAACATCTCCATCATATTTTCTTCCGATATCCTCCGGATTCAGTGGAAGATATGGTACTGTCCACATACCATCTCCCTGATCCTCTCTGTACTTCATACCCTTTGCTATCGCATCCTGATGAGAACCTGAAAATGCTGCAAAGACTAATTTTCCCGTATATGGAGAACGCTCATATACATGCATATTTGTTACGCGTTCATATAATTCTGTCAGCTTTGGAATATCAGACAGATCAAGTTCAGGATCTACTCCATGTGTGAACATATTCATCGCAAGTGTGATGATATCTACATTACCGGTTCTCTCACCATTTCCAAATAAAGTTCCTTCGATTCTGTCTGCACCTGCAAGAATACCAAGCTCTGCATCTGCTACGCCACATCCACGGTCATTATGCGGATGTAAGGACAGGATAACATTTTCTCTGTCAATCAAATGTTCACTCATGTACTCAATCTGGCTTGCATACACATGCGGAAGTGACATTTCTACAGTTGCAGGAAGGTTAATAATAACCTTACGATCCGGAGTAGGCTTCCATTCTTTGATAACTGCATTACATACGTCCAATGCATAGTCAATCTCTGTTCCGGTAAAGCTCTCCGGTGAATACTCAAACGGATAATTTACCCCGTGCTCTTCTGCCATCTGGTTCAACAATTTTGCCCCATCAACCGCAAGCTGTAAGATCTCTTCTTTTGATTTCTTAAATACCTGTGTTCTCTGTGCATAGGATGTCGAATTATACAAGTGAACGATCGCATGCTTTGCGCCGTCAATTGCTTCAAATGTTTTCTTAATGATATGCGGTCTTGCCTGTGTCAGCACCTGAATGGTTACATCATCCGGTATCATATTCTTCTCAATCAGGGTACGGCAGAACTCATATTCTGTTTCCGATGCTGCAGGGAAACCAATCTCGATCTCTTTGAAACCGATCCGTACAAGTTCTTTGAAGAACTCCAGTTTCTCATCCAGATTCATTGGAACGATCAGTGCCTGATTACCGTCTCTTAAATCTACACTACACCAGATCGGTGCCTTATCAATATACTCTTTTTCTACCCATTTTACAGACTTTTCCGGTGGCATATAATAGCCTCTTTTGTAATGCTCAAAATTCTTCATGTTTAACCTCCTGTTTCTGTTTTCTGTATAAGCTCCTGTAACGGCTTTTGTTCTTCTATTCATATATTACATAAAATATGGCAATAAAAAAACCTACATCTCATCACCTATAGAGACGTAAGTTATACGCGGTACCACTCTATTTCATACATGTTGTATGCTCTCGTTACAGATACAGATATGAATCTCTTATATCCTCCTGCTATAATGGGCAGGCTCCATCCCATCCTACTTCCTTTCAGCGGGCTACTCTGAGGCGAGTTCAAATCTGTTCCACTGCTGTCTCACACCAACCGACAACTCTCTGAATGCTTCATAGATTCTACTATTCCTCTTCATCGTATTATCTGTATCGACTTTAACACAGTGTCTCGCTGTCTGTCAACCCCATTTTTGCAGAAAAAATATGCACGCGGTAACTGTTCTTCCTGTACCCGCGTGCAAAGGATTGTCATTCCTACCATACAATATGACGTTTGTTCTTCAAGAGACAACCGCCCGATGCGATCATCAATATACCGGATGCAAGTCCAAGCACCAGAACGACTACGCCTAATGCAATATTTATTGCGCCTGAAGTTTTCATTGTCTTATATGCTTTCTCCATTTTCAGCACCCCTTCTGCAAAAATTTCATTTGAAAAGATGATACCACAAAGTCTCTCACCTGACAATGTTTCAGAGTAAAATTACGCCTTAAAATTTACATTAAATATTGTTTATGTTACACTGTTTTTAAACGAACACATAGGATGCTCTTTTCATTTTCAGAATGCAGCATGTCGTCCCGAAATGAAAAATGTATCCTTTACACTATAGATAAGGAGTCTGAATTATGCCAGCTATTTCAAATGACTGGGCTCCGGAACTGAAGCCCGAATATAAAAAAGAATATTATAAAGAACTGTTTAACTTTGTCGGACATGAATATGCCACAAGAGAAATCTTTCCACCTGCCGATGATATATTCAATGCATTTCATCTGACACCATTGTCAAAGGTCAAATGTGTCATTATCGGTCAGGATCCCTACCATAATGTAGGTCAGGCGCATGGCCTGAGCTTCAGTGTAAAGCCGGGAGTCGATATCCCGCCTTCTCTTGCCAATATTTATCAGGAGCTTCACGATGACCTTGGCTGCTATATTCCAAATAATGGTTATCTCGTTAAATGGGCGGAGCAGGGTGTCCTTATGTTAAATGCTGTTCTGACCGTACGGGCACATCAGGCGAATTCTCATCAAGGACATGGCTGGGAACAATTTACAGACGCCTGCATGGAGATCTTAAACCGTCAGGATCGCCCGATCGTATTCATCTTATGGGGCTCGTATGCGCAAAGAAAAGCTTCGATGTTAAACAATCCGAACCATCTGATCTTAAAGGCTCCGCATCCAAGTCCGTTATCGGTCTATCGTGGATTCTGGGGAAGCAAGCCCTTCAGCAAAACGAACAACTTCCTGATCGAGCACGGTGTTGAACCGATCGACTGGCAGATTGAAAACATATGACAATAAATCTGCCAAGCAAATAAGCAACGTGTCTGTATAAAGACAACGTTGCTTATTTATTTGGCAGATAAACAGATATGAGTAAGAAGGGCGAATAGCCCGGAGTGCGAATAGCTGTACGATTTCGAAAGTCCGACGGACGGAGAAATCAGTATTATTGAATTGTCTCCCGCTTCTTATCCAGTTCTGCCTGAACAACAGCAAGCTGTTCGATAATTTTATCTTTTAACATAGATATCTCGGTAGCATAGTCCTCTCCGAGATTGTCTTTTACCTGCTCTAACCGGTCAAGGATATCGGTATAAGTCTGATTTACTTTTCTCTGGATCCATTTGCGATTGGATACAAAAAGGATAGTTCTTAGATTATGCAGTCTGTCTGCAAGCTTGATCATGACCACCTGTGCCGGAGCGTGGTCAAATAGACGTTTTGAATAGTCGGAGAAGGTCTCTCCTTCGAGTTTACTTAATAAATATACATGATCCCTGATATCCGTACCAAAGATCTGTTCAATATCTTCAAATGTACAGTCCGTATCTTCTACCGTATCATGCAGTAATGCAGCTACAAGTACAGTTTTATCCTCTACATGACATTCGTCTCTTAATATATGATAAACGCCAAGAATATGTTCATCATAATACGGCACTTTGCCATCTCTGCCAAGGCGCGTCTGTCCCTGATGCCATCGCTTCGCAAATGCCATCGCAGTCTCAACACGATCTGCCTGACAACTGCCATCTTCTATATAAGAAACTGTTTCATCTCTGTCTGCTGTATTTGTAAAACCCTGCATGTTCTGCTCCATTCCATACCCTCGGGGCATTTTTTAGATATAACCGGACATGTCCACCCGCACCTTGTGTCTGTTTCAGTATAACACAGCCGCACATATCTTTCCAGCGAATCTGTCATTTTATAGATACTTCATTTTTACATCTGCTGCGTTTTTCTGTTTTGTACTTTTCCATAATTTGTCTGTCTCCATGCTTGAATCCTACCGAAATTTCGCATATACTAGATTCTGCTTTACCGTAATATGCAACTATACAATGTTCCAACCTGTCTGTACGGGTTGCAGCAAGCGGACTCGAACGCACAATATATGTCATTGCACTATATTCGGTTGTTCTCGTATCACCAGATCCGCATCAGAGCACACATTATATACATGACATTTCCTGTTACGGTGAATGATACAAATTAAGAAAGAGGTTTCACGATTATGGATATTATTTTGAAGATCAGTCAGGAACTTATGTGCCGGCAGGAGCAGGTAGCCGCTGCCGTTAAACTGATAGATGAGGGAAACACTATCCCTTTTATTGCACGATACAGAAAAGAAGCTACCGGTTCTTTAAACGATGAGCAGCTTCGTACTCTGGATGAACGTCTTACTTACCTCAGAGGACTGGAAGAACGAAAAGAAAAGGTCATTGCTACGATTGAAGAACAAGGCATGCTGACCGACGAACTGAAGCAGTCCATTCTGGCTGCCGAAACTCTGGTAGCTGTCGAGGATCTGTACCGCCCATATAAGCCAAAGAGAAAAACTCGTGCCACGATCGCACAGAGCAAGGGACTTACAGGGCTTGCAAATATCATCTCCCTGCAAATGACAAATAAGCCGATCACGGAAGAAGCCCTCGCCTATGTATCAGAAGAAAAAGAAGTTCACTCCCCTGAAGAAGCAATTGCAGGAGCTATGGACATTATCGCAGAATCCATTTCGGATAATGCAGAATATCGAACCGAGATACGAAACCGAACAATGGATAAGGGAGTTCTTATAACTACCGCAAAAGATCCGGAAGCAGAATCCGTATATGAAATGTATTATGATTTCAGCACTCCCGTCCGCAAGATGACCGGATATCGTACACTCGCCATTAATCGTGGTGAAAAGGAAAAATTTCTCTCCGTTAAGATCGACGCACCGGCCGACGAGATCATCGGTTATCTAATCCGTGAAGTGGTCGTACGGGATAATCCGAATACAAATGACATCTTAAAAGACGCGATTGCCGACAGCTACGAACGTCTGATCGCTCCATCCATTGAACGTGATATCCGAAGCAGTCTGACCGAAGCTGCCGAAGATGGTGCGATCAAAGTATTCGGCAGTAATTTAAAACAGCTCTTAATGCAGCCACCGATCAACGGCCATGTCGTACTTGGCTGGGATCCTGCATTCCGTACCGGATGTAAGCTGGCAGTCGTTGATGCAACGGGAAAGGTACTCACTACGAAAGTCATCTACCCGACTGCTCCTCAGAATAAGGTGGAAGAATCAAAGAAGATCTTAAAGGATCTGATCAAAAAATATAACATCTCGCTGATCTCTGTCGGGAACGGAACCGCTTCCCGTGAGTCCGAGGCGATCATTGCCGATCTTATCCATGAGCTGGATACAAAGGTTCAGTATGTAATCGTAAATGAAGCCGGAGCATCCGTCTACTCGGCAAGCAAGCTTGCAACAGAAGAATTTCCAAGCTTTGATGTCGGTCAGCGTAGTGCCGCTTCAATCGCAAGAAGACTTCAGGATCCGCTTGCCGAGCTGGTCAAGATCGATCCGAAAGCGATCGGTGTCGGTCAGTACCAGCACGATATGAACCAAAAGAAGCTGACAGAAGCGTTAGACGCTGTTGTCGAAGATTCTGTAAACCAGGTCGGCGTTGATTTAAACACAGCTTCTGCTCCTCTGATGGAGCATATCTCGGGTATTACAAAAACACTGGCAAAGAATATCATAGAATACCGTGAAGCAAACGGTCGCTTTACAAATAGAAAAGAACTGTTAAAGGTTGCAAAGCTTGGTCCGAAAGCCTTTGAACAGTGTGCCGGATTTATGAGGATCTCAGGTGGTACAAATCCGCTTGATGCTACCTCTGTCCATCCGGAAAGCTACGAGATTGCCGAAACACTGATCCGGCATCTCGGATATTCCATGGATGATCTTGCATCCGGTCAGTTAAAGGGTATCACAAAAGCCGCAGGCGATATCAAAGCACTCGCAAAAGAACTGGGCGTCGGAACCGTAACAGTTACCGACCTTGTAAAAGAGCTGGAAAAACCTGCAAGAGATCCTCGAAGTGAAATGCCAAAGCCGATCCTGCGTGGGGACATCCTTGAAATGAAGGACTTAAAGGAAGGCATGATCTTAAAGGGCACAGTCCGTAATGTAATCGACTTCGGTGCATTTGTAGATATCGGTGTTCATCAGGACGGTCTGGTTCATATCTCTCAGATGTCGGATAAATTCATCAAGCACCCATTGGATGTTGTAAGTGTCGGTGATATCGTAACAGTTAAGGTTATGGGCGTGGATCTTGCAAAGAAACGAATCCAGCTCACTATGAAAGGGATTGAAGGGTAAGTCGTTTTATCAAACAGCAACTCTCTCTGAATGAATTTTTATATCTTTAACAATTCTATTTTTATATCAACATGCCGCAATTCGTCAGCAAGCTTCATCATAGAATCTTGCCGGAATATGCGGCATGTTTAATGTATCTGCAACACGTATAATTTCTTAGGCTTTTCGTCATTTTGACGATAATCTTTCAGTACCGAAACAGCATATGTATATGGTATAATTTATATAAGCACATCAAGCGAATGATGTGTCGGAATTTAGGGTTATGGAGACCGTATATACAGGCATAAAGTTTATCTTTTATATTCAGCCTTTAACCGGTGGACTATATCTTGTAAATGACGCACTTCATTTTCTATTCGATGCATATGTCTTTTTCGTAAATACTCCTGTGCCAACTCGCCTTCGGCTCAAACAGGCACCCGTATTTACTGACAATATGCATCTCATTACGAAAGCCTCGTGTATGTCATATTACAAGATATAGTCCACCAGTCACAGGCTGAACATAAAAATAAATCAAATATAAACTGTATATATCGGACAAAGAAAGGAGTTGAAGGTTATGAACAAAAAGATTATCAGTCTCATACTCATGTTTGTTATGATCGGGGAGCTCATGTTTACAAGCATGCCGGCAGCAAAAGCCAGTGGCTATCTTGAAATAAAGGCAACCGCTACATCGATGACCTCGGTAAAAATAACATGGAAAGCACAAAAAGGAGTTACTCAGTATAAAATCTATCGTGCCACAGAAAACAAAAACGGAAATGTCGGCAAATATAAGGTGGTAGCAACCATCTCCGGCAAGAAGAAAAGTTACACCGACAAGAAATTAAAAACAGAGAAAACTTACAGCTACATGGTTCGTGGCTATAAGAATAAAAAATGTGTAATTAAAACCGGAGTTCCAGAATCTGCCTATACCGGACTGACATGTTCATTTGACGAATACCAGTTTGCAGAAGCCCCAAGAAGCCCAAAGTCGATCACGCTGAAATTATACAGTTCAGGCGGCGTACTTCCAACCGGATATGAAATCTACCGGAAAGAAATGGGAATCTCAGGTTACAAAAAAATCGCAACAACCAAAAAAAGTGTAACCAGCCTGAGCTATAAAGACAAAACCGTAAAAGCGGGTAAGACATATCGCTACAAGGTCAGAACTTATCTTAAGGTCGGCAAGAAGAAATATTACAGTGCTTTTACGGACTACGAACAGATATCTGCAACAAACCGAAGCGGTAAATATACGTTCAAATTTGACAACAGTGTAAAATGTGCTGATAACGAAACAGTATATAAGATTACCAGCAAAGCCTATAATGACACATTAAAATTATATGACAATGCTGTACTGACGATTGAGCTGGGCGATGGTTCGACCATTGAAACAGGTGTTGATATCATTTCCTATCGCAAGGGTGATGGCACCTGGAAGAAATACAAAAGCAACCAGAGTCTGACCCTTAAGGCAAACGGAACACTCTGGCTCAAGGTTCGGGCTACACAAGATGTAAAGATTAAGAATCTCAAAAATGTAGAGTCCTATGAACTGAATATGGATGTTACTTATGGAGGAATAAGCAGCTTCCTCTGGGCTTACCCTTATGCCGGTACAGCTAAGACTGTTATGAATTCAGAAGCGATCCATTAAATAACCGCATAATATAAAGTACCTCTGCTCCATGGTGGTTATATGATACAAGACAGAATTTCTGAAATGTATTGCATATGAAACTACTATGGAGTGGAGGTGTTTTTTTGCCGACATTTATGTTGATATTTTCTTGTTCAGTTCGATAAAATTATATGCTATACTTATTTCGTTCTGGTTAAACGAGGTGATCATGAGAAATATATTTTTTGTAGATAGTGAGAATGTCGGTGATTCCTGGATACAACTATTTGATTATCTGAATGACGATGACTGTATCCTTGTATTCTACACCGATAAATCTCCTAACATGTCCTATGCAAATGTTGTCGCATTGAAACAGTCCCCTTTTGAACCTGAGTTCATCCTCTGTGAAAACGGAACTGATAATGCCTTAGATTTTCAACTTGTAACCTACCTTGGTTCGTATACAGTTAAAAATCCGGACGACAACCTCATCATTGTTTCAAAAGATAAAGGTTTTGACAGCGTGGTACATTTCTGGACGGAACGCGGATACCATGTATGTCGCAAGGCTCCCTCCATTTTCCACACACTGGCAAATGAACTATCTGTGCAAAAGCCACTTCTTCCTGCAATTCCAGCTTTTGCTGCAGTACCGGAAAGTATTGATGATTCAGTAATAAAGGCAGAAAATCTAAAGCCGGACGTGATCGTAGAAGCCACTCCCGCTGCGAATCCTGTCAAAATTGCTGTTTCTGCTAAGATTGATAAACAGGCTGCTATTCCAGAAGCTGTATCTACGCCGCTGTATGATAAGGAACAGGTCGATACATTACTTTCCTGTGTCGGGAAAAGTAATCTATCCGCCATCCACAACATACTTATATCAATCTACGGTCAGGAAAAAGGAAGTTATATTTATGGTATAGTAAAAAGTTCATCCTACGAGATACCAAAGGTCAACTGGCAAAAGAAAACAAAATACCGAAAATTCTTATCGATTGTTTACTCTAATGCCGGTATTGCTCTCATTGATGATTTCTATAAAAAACTATACCCGCATAAAGCAAACCTTCGGGAAATTCACAACCTCTTCGTGACCAAGTATGGTCAGGAAAAGGGTACCGAATACTATCGCTACTATAAATCGCATGCAGAATTTCTGCAGAAGACATTCTAGCATGTAATAAAAAGGAACCAGAACAAAGCTCTCCCCACCACAGAAGCTGAATCGCATATAGGGGATGTGGTAAGTAAGGCTGTGGTGGGGGGAGGATGTACATGTGCTACTACTTTTTGATCTCAGTGTTACATTTGTATTTGTATCTATATGGTCTTATTAAATTCTCATATAATTTATAACTGCATATATCTATATAGCTTACTTCTTGTTCTTTTATGGTTGTATAGCAAATCAGTCTGGGATTCTCCTTTATATAGCACTGCTTCTCAAAATCCCATTCACATATAAACACCTTTTCAAATGGTGATTTCTCTATAACCCTAAGAAAATAATCCGTAACACCGTTTCTTTCTTTTGTTTTTAACAGATGTTCCATACAATCAAATTCATCATCTAAAACAAATATAAACAAGTCCGTATCCCCTTTAGGATGTAATTTTTCCTTTTTCTTTATTCCCGCAATAATATTATCTATATCAGCTTCTATCACTGGTATATCCGATTTAAATTCTGAGGGCTGCCCATCTTTGTAATTAAAACTTTTCGCAAGAAGTCGTTTATCTTTATCGAATTGACATTTTCCTTCTTCTGTAAATGAACCATCGATATTTCTTTCATAATCCAATGCAATAAAACGCATTTGCGCTTCACTTATTTCCTGTAATTTCTCCGTTTTCTCTCTAATAGATAATCTATCAAATTGTGTTGGAGATTTTGCTATTTTATTATTATGTTGCGTATGTGTTACTTCTAAATAATTTCCTCCTTGAAATTTTAGATCAGGCATACTCTTACTTGAATTATCATCATAATATTGATTGTCAAATATATAGCCTTTTAATTGTAAAATCTCCTTCGCTTCCTGTTCTCCTTGTTTCATTTTATTTTTTCCCCTTTTATGTTAATTATATTTTCTTTGTTATCATTCCACACTATATATCTATTAAAACTGATATTTGTTATTGTATTTACAGCTACGTTATAAATTCACATTCCACCATGTATCTATTAAAACCTGGATCTGTTCCTTTGTGGCATCTGATAATGTCTTATTCACATTCCACCATGCATCTATTAAAACTTGACGAACGTATAGAAGAATTAGTAGAAAAGAAATTCACATTCCACCATGTATCTATTAAAACGAACTATACCATGCTTGATAACTTAAAGCTTGGTTAATTCACATTCCACCATGTATCTATTAAAACACCTCGCATTTATGACAATGGATCAAACGATAGAAAATTCACATTCCACCATGTATCTATTAAAACCAAGTAAATTAAAAAAAATAATATCTTTTATGCTTGATTCACATTCCACCATGTATCTATTAAAACAGATCAGCCGCGCGAAGATATTACTATTTTTGTCAATTCACATTCCACCATGTATCTATTAAAACAAAAAACGCTTGACGATGAGGGAAGTATATCACTTGAATTCACATTCCACCATGTATCTATTAAAACTCCACCATACAACACTTTTCCAGCTACTTTTATTTGATTCACATTCCACCATGTATCTATTAAAACCCATCTTAAACGACTGCTTGCCAAATAAATATTCCATTCACATTCCACCATGTATCTATTAAAACAAGGGATGAAAGGATGATGCATCATTATGAAAATAATTCACATTCCACCATGTATCTATTAAAACTGTGATATTTACCCCGGACAATGTGATTTCATACAAATTCACATTCCACCATGTATCTATTAAAACTCTGAAATCACGTCTTACATATCCTGTTGATGTGAGATTCACATTCCACCATGTATCTATTAAAACAGATAAAGCGGACATTGTTTTGTCAGTAATTGATGTAATTCACATTCCACCATGTATCTATTAAAACAATTCTGCATAGCTACTTCCATTCGTACTGTAGCTACATTCACATTCCACCATGTATCTATTAAAACTTATCGACAAAAAAAATTAACTTATGATAAACTGATTCACATTCCACCATGTATCTATTAAAACCACAAATGCTATCGCATATTCCTTTTTCCGGAACTGAATTCACATTCCACCATGTATCTATTAAAACTACTGTCCGAGATTGACCTACAGACATTTTTTCAAATTCACATTCCACCATGTATCTATTAAAACAAAATCCGTATAACGGGTTTGCCCCCTGCACAAACATTCACATTCCACCATGTATCTATTAAAACCAAAAAAATTCAGCAGGAAGCATTGAATAAAATGCATTCACATTCCACCATGTATCTATTAAAACATGAGACGGCAAAAGTCGCGCAGGTCACTGGACCGTATTCACATTCCACCATGTATCTATTAAAACGCATTAAATAAAATGCTGGAAAGGGCTATGAAGTGAATTCACATTCCACCATGTATCTATTAAAACTTCCGGCAGACTATGAAAAGCCTTTAGATAAGGGAATTCACATTCCACCATGTATCTATTAAAACAATTATTGAAAAAAAAATGGCTACATCATAACCACGATTCACATTCCACCATGTATCTATTAAAAC
>NZ_WWTL01000008.1:18107-164864 GCF_009874105.1 Clostridium sp. BIOML-A1
ATTCACATTCCACCATGTATCTATTAAAACAAACACCGTGCGCCCCGGTGCGTTCGTGATTAACTCATTCACATTCCACCATGTATCTATTAAAACGTGTTGGATACCTCCGTAGATGGTCGAATTGTACAAATTCACATTCCACCATGTATCTATTAAAACGGCGTTCGATTCACTCCTTTGGAATTGTTTCTTGTTGATTCACATTCCACCATGTATCTATTAAAACGCAAAAAAATTTGCGTACCGAAATATGTCAAAATCATTCACATTCCACCATGTATCTATTAAAACAAAACGACACGATCATAACTATACCGCTCACCTCAACATTCACATTCCACCATGTATCTATTAAAACGAATTAGGACACAATGCTTTTTCAGGTGCTTATTCGCAATTCACATTCCACCATGTATCTATTAAAACGCTGTTCCGTTTTTTAAAGATTTTGAGATTTTTTTATTCACATTCCACCATGTATCTATTAAAACTGTAGCCACAAAACCAAAACAGTATGAACAGGACTAATTCACATTCCACCATGTATCTATTAAAACTAAATGACACAACATACGCAAACGGTTTTTTGCCTATTCACATTCCACCATGTATCTATTAAAACAAAAAAAGGCAATATGCGGGGATTTGCTGGGTTGAATTCACATTCCACCATGTATCTATTAAAACTAGGAACTACCAATATCATAATCGGTGGTCTGGACATATTCACATTCCACCATGTATCTATTAAAACCAAAAAGATTTGCATACCGAAATATGTCAAAATCATTCACATTCCACCATGTATCTATTAAAACTTAAATGACACAACATACTCAAACGGTTTTTTGCCAATTCACATTCCACCATGTATCTATTAAAACAATATGAACCTGCAAGCCCATACTGTTTATACCATTATTCACATTCCACCATGTATCTATTAAAACCTGTTGCACTTTCAGTTTCTGAACCAGTGCGTGTATATTCACATTCCACCATGTATCTATTAAAACTATATGAACCAGAAAACTTGTCTGCATTAATGTCGATTCACATTCCACCATGTATCTATTAAAACTCAAGTTCCTGCTGTGTTATGTAGCCACGTTTTAAATTCACATTCCACCATGTATCTATTAAAACCAAGGTTGTTGCATTTATGTATGATGATCTTGCTATATTCACATTCCACCATGTATCTATTAAAACAGTTATGCAAACTTAAAATTTTAACTCCGGATTTTATTCACATTCCACCATGTATCTATTAAAACATCGTCATCTGTTGCGCCTGCAGATAAAAGTCCGTATTCACATTCCACCATGTATCTATTAAAACCAACCGCCATACACATCAGGTGAAAACTCAATAGGTATTCACATTCCACCATGTATCTATTAAAACCACTAGGTACGCAGTGTGAATTATACTTGCCTTACGTATTCACATTCCACCATGTATCTATTAAAACAAAGATTATGTACATAAATCACTATTTTTTCATTCATTCACATTCCACCATGTATCTATTAAAACTAAAATTCGGTGATTTTGTTTTAGATAATTTTGTTATTCACATTCCACCATGTATCTATTAAAACTGGCTTGCCCTCTTCAAATACCTTTGCCCTGACTTTATTCACATTCCACCATGTATCTATTAAAACTTTCATAACCGATTGCCCCACGACAATATATTCAGATTCACATTCCACCATGTATCTATTAAAACTCAGATATTTTTAAAAGTGAATCAACAAATTCCTGATTCACATTCCACCATGTATCTATTAAAACCGGTTGTATACCAAACCACTTACATATAGAGTCAGTATTCACATTCCACCATGTATCTATTAAAACCTGACCTTTCTTAAGTACACCACCTTCTGCAAGCTGATTCACATTCCACCATGTATCTATTAAAACTAAAATCTCTGATAACTGTTGCGCGGTTAATATTGATTCACATTCCACCATGTATCTATTAAAACGATTATAAAAGAGACGAAAGGATATTTTATGAATAATTCACATTCCACCATGTATCTATTAAAACTAAGTGTATCCCGGCGGTATGTAAAAGCATTATCTAATTCACATTCCACCATGTATCTATTAAAACTTGATTTGCAAAATCAAATATAATCTCGTCACGAAATTCACATTCCACCATGTATCTATTAAAACTTTTTCATTGTTTTGTCCTCCTTAATTTGTTTCACTATTCACATTCCACCATGTATCTATTAAAACCACTCGGTACGCAGTGCGAATTATATTTGCCTTACGTATTCACATTCCACCATGTATCTATTAAAACAGAATTGGGAATGAGTGAGGAACAGTTGTATAATCATTCACATTCCACCATGTATCTATTAAAACGACGTTCAGTCAGATGGAAGTCCAGCCGCTGCACATATTCACATTCCACCATGTATCTATTAAAACTGAAAGGAGATCAAAATGACATTTTTAGCAACATCATTCACATTCCACCATGTATCTATTAAAACTATGACCCTCGTGATGCATGGATGTATTCCTCATTCATTCACATTCCACCATGTATCTATTAAAACCCGGTTCGGGAGATCGAGCACAACTTAATTCGTTAATTCACATTCCACCATGTATCTATTAAAACTAGAGCAGCCAAAACAGGACGTAACTATCTTTGTTAATTCACATTCCACCATGTATCTATTAAAACCTATAATAGCTGTTTTTTTGCTGTTAAGAAAAACTATATTCACATTCCACCATGTATCTATTAAAACTTTAATTCCTCATATTCCTTTTTCCAGATATCATTATATTCACATTCCACCATGTATCTATTAAAACGATTACATTCTTTGGAACAGTGATCGTATAACTATATTCACATTCCACCATGTATCTATTAAAACGAGATTTCACTACATTGTCATTTCCGAGACTGGATAAATTCACATTCCACCATGTATCTATTAAAATGTTATCTGATGTGTGACTTGTGCCAAAACCACCATTATTCACATTCCACCATGTATCTATTAAAACCGAAGCGGTCATAGACAAGTCCGATAACATTAGTTAATTCACATTCCACCATGTATCTATTAAAACAGTGGTCATTTGTGCCATTTTCCCGCTAAAATTAATATTCACATTCCACCATGTATCTATTAAAACAAAGAAGAAAAGAAAGAAGAAAAAGAAAAGTTTTTATTCACATTCCACCATGTATCTATTAAAACCAATGTGCAAGCAATGTATTTCCACCAAGCAAGATTCATTCACATTCCACCATGTATCTATTAAAACCTGCATGACCTCCAATCCCGTTTATCTCAAAAAAATAATTCACATTCCACCATGTATCTATTAAAACCAGGAGCTGCTGAAGCCTTTAAAGGTGTCATATGAGATTCACATTCCACCATGTATCTATTAAAACTAATCTGATGTGTGACTTGTGCCAAAACCACCATTATTCACATTCCACCATGTATCTATTAAAACAAAGCGACCTGCGGAGATTTCAAAACGTACTACTTTATTCACATTCCACCATGTATCTATTAAAACATTATAGCTGTACTTAAGTGTATACCTGCTTCGTTTATTCACATTCCACCATGTATCTATTAAAACTAACTGTTTGATGTAAAGAAAGGGGATGAAATCTGATTCACATTCCACCATGTATCTATTAAAACGCGAAGCGGTCGTATACAAGACCGATAACATTAGTTAATTCACATTCCACCATGTATCTATTAAAACACATTCGTCACATAAAGCGATACAATGTTTTCAAGATTCACATTCCACCATGTATCTATTAAAACAATAATTTCCATAAAAATTCACAAATTCGGAGAGCAATTCACATTCCACCATGTATCTATTAAAACAATTTACGATCATTACCCGAAGCAAATATACCTGAAATTCACATTCCACCATGTATCTATTAAAACTTTTTTCACAAGTGAAATAGAAAATCTCTTGAACGGATTCACATTCCACCATGTATCTATTAAAACGGTGTCGGGATATGACACACGAAGAACCGGCAAATACATTCACATTCCACCATGTATCTATTAAAACCTGTTCCCAAAAGACCATATTTTTTATACCATTCATTCACATTCCACCATGTATCTATTAAAACCAGATAATATTGTAGAAAAGTCACAGAACATTTGATTCACATTCCACCATGTATCTATTAAAACAAAAAATCTCCATAAATGCAAGATTGGCGTTTTCATTCACATTCCACCATGTATCTATTAAAACTATATGATGTAACGCTATGCGTTTCCGTGTTTGTGTATTCACATTCCACCATGTATCTATTAAAACTCGAGTGCTTCAAAAGAAAGAAATGCTTCTTTTAACATTCACATTCCACCATGTATCTATTAAAACTTCGATCTTGACATATCCTGTCTGATCAGCATCTCCATTCACATTCCACCATGTATCTATTAAAACTCGAGTGCTTCAAAAGAAAGAAACGCCTCTTTTAACATTCACATTCCACCATGTATCTATTAAAACAGTTGACATCTGCGCCATTTTCCCGCTAAAATTAATATTCACATTCCACCATGTATCTATTAAAACCAAAGCCTTTTTCTTTCCAAAATTTTTGTGACTTGTTTATTCACATTCCACCATGTATCTATTAAAACAGCAATCACATACTCGTCTGGTACAACCTGATTCCAATTCACATTCCACCATGTATCTATTAAAAGGTTACTTCTTCCACACCTGCGCCGAGCTTGTTTGTATTCACATTCCACCATGTATCTATTAAAACGCATATCCGCAACAGGATATATACAAATTTCCACATTCACATTCCACCATGTATCTATTAAAACTAATTAAAACCATTCGTTTCAAATTCTTGTGCATCATTCACATTCCACCATGTATCTATTAAAACCATTTCCAATTCGGGTAATGTTCGTAAATTCAACAAATTCACATTCCACCATGTATCTATTAAAACCACTCACATATACGGTAGCCGTGCCATCACTTGAAAATTCACATTCCACCATGTATCTATTAAAACAACCAACCCCAGTCTACTGTATCAACAAAGATTGAATTCACATTCCACCATGTATCTATTAAAACTAAGAGAGAGTAACAAGATCGCTTATAAGTGGTATAATTCACATTCCACCATGTATCTATTAAAACTAACACAGAAGGCGCGGATTCGCTCACATATACGGATTCACATTCCACCATGTATCTATTAAAACGACATTGAACAGCAGACAAAAGACATTAAAACGTAATTCACATTCCACCATGTATCTATTAAAACGATCTGAACAATTTTTTTGAAGGGATCATAAGTGAATTCACATTCCACCATGTATCTATTAAAACGGCGGGAAATGAATTTACATTTATCGTGCAGCATCTATTCACATTCCACCATGTATCTATTAAAACGGCTTTAAACCAAAAGCCTGAAAACCTAGTGAAATCAATTCACATTCCACCATGTATCTATTAAAACTCGCTGCGCTTTTTTCTTACTCTGATTTGATACGCTATTCACATTCCACCATGTATCTATTAAAACTTAGCAAGAAAACAGCATCTAACTACATAAATCTCATTCACATTCCACCATGTATCTATTAAAACCGCACTATAAAAAAGCAATATTTTACAATGCTTTCACATCCTCTTTTTGTCGACCTTGCTTCAATAATCGGACTACACATTCTATTTTTAAATAGTATATTCCTTTTTTCTATATTTTTTCCCATTGTCGACCGGCGGCAGATTTTACAATATTTATGGTCGACAATTTCAAATAAAGAAACTGGCTTTGTCATCTTCCTTACCCCAGAACTCTTTATTCAACCATTTTTCCTGCCTGCTTTTAAATATAATAACGGAATCCAATTCATGATCAATATATTCATCCAGCTCCTGTTTCAGCTTCACAAGTTGTACTTTTGTGATATCTCCCTCAAAAACAGAATTTTGTATATGGGATAAATACCTTTTACAAATCTTAAAAATATGATTCCATCGTTTTTGTCCATTATTTTCTTTATTTATGTCATATACTAATACTACATACATATTTCACCACCATATTCTGAATCCTTCATATTCTTTTTCCCCAATCAGATGCTTGATCAGCTTGTATAACTCTAAACGCATCAGATACTGATATGTAACGGGGCGACCTAAATCTTTATGCATAATTGTCTGCTGTAATTTTTTCTCCAACTCCTGTGCAATCAATCTGGATGCATCCCTATTCAAGTGCAAATAATTCAGCTCCTTCGTAAAACTTTTTTCGGTTATCTGATTACGGTTTAATAATGAAAAAAGAAGTCGATCTCCTATCAACGGTTTGAAAATTTCTGCCACATCCAGACATAGAGAAAATCTTCTAACACCAGGTTCATGGAGATAACTTATCGTAGGATTCAATTGTGTATGATATACCTCACTAAGAACCTTTGAATAAATCAACGAATTAACAAAAGAAATCAACGAATTAATCATGTTATCAGGCGGATGCATAACTCTTTTATCAAACTCTATTTCCTGATCAATGATAACATTCCATGTAGCATAATAATGCCTTCTTATATTTCCCTCTATTCCCATTAGCTCTTGGATCGTTGATGTTTTTGGTAATTCTTTTCTCAACGAATCAATTTCTGACATATAGAAAGATACATCCTTGCCTCGTCCGTTATAATACCGGAGATTTCGGTAAATATTATCGGCAGCCGCTTCTATAAATTTTTTTGCAATGGTCAATCTCTTTCCATAATCTGTATAATGTTCAACCTGTTTTACCAATAATTGACCTGCCAGCAGCTTTTCTTTTGGATAAAAGCTACCTGTATAAAAATTATAATAATTGAAGAAATGTATCGGGATTCCATATTGAGAAATGTAACTCAAAAATGTTGTATTAAATGACATCTCTGACATGACATAAATATCATCAATTCGTTCAATCGGAATATCTCTTTTTTCTCCACCTGAAGATATAAATTGAAGTGTATTATCTTTTCTTTTTAAATCTCCACTATTGTAAATATAAAAACTTTGTCCCATTATCCCTCCATGTTAGATAAAACACAAATCATGATATGCGCACTTCCCACATATTTTTTGTTTTTCAAATGCTGGTGGTTGTTCCTGCATTTTTAACTTTTCTATATCTGCAATTATCTTCTGCAACTGTACTTCATCATCCTCTGACAGTTCTACAACAATATTTTTTTTGATCATAGGATAATCAATCTTTGCCGTTAAGCCCTTAACTCCACGTTGTTTCAAATAATATAGATAATATTTTACCTGCCAGATTCCTGCCTCTTCTATTGCTTTACTCTTTTTTATCTCATGTAATTCCTGATGCTCTTTTATAAAATCAATATTTATTACATTATCGATATTAATGTGTTTATCATCACGCCGGTAACTGTTCTCATCAAGTAGTTTACCCAACATAACATTTTCATTATCGGATTCCATGTTTATTTCATTTATGAAATACCATAATTTTCTTTTACACACAAAATAATAATAAATCATTACACCAGTAACTCGATTTTCCACAATTCCTCCTTATATAAAATTCCACTCATCATCATACTTCGTTAACGATAAGCCCATACCCCGTCCTGTCATTTCATCAAAATCATATAATAAGCATGTCCTGTGAATATCTAATCTGTCATTTATACAATTCAAATCCACACCATCTAATTTTCTCCGATCCGAATACAGATTCAGATTAAGAGTTATATCTGCCAGTTTTGCTTTCAATATCCTTCGTATATTACTGTCAACATATGGTGTATCTAAAACACTCGTTATTGCCTCTATCAGATACTGATTTTCCTGATATATTCTATCTGGAATTACTGTAATACTTTTTATTCCACGAAAATCCTCATCGATATCTTTCTTAGATGTATAATCTAACGGCTGCAACGATTTAAATTTAGCCAGATTTCTTTTTATCATTTGGAAGTATGCCGTATTCTTTAATGCGTCTACATCATAAACTTCATTCATATACTGAACTTTATCTTTTTCGGAAAAAAGCTTTCCATTATATGCCTCTAATAATTGTACAGATCTATCATATATATCACTGTCATATATTCCTTTTCCATTCTTCATACATCCTGAATAATTAACATAAATTAATACATTTGCATCGGTTATATCCTTTTTCCCTGCTCTATTACACCGTCCCATTCTTTGCAATAAGCTATCAGCTGTACACATCTCCGTATAAAGAACATCAAAATCAATATCAAGACTTGCTTCTACGATCTGTGTTGTTACCCATATACCTGTCATCTCATCATTACTGGAAAAATCCATTATCATCTTTTCCAACTGATCCCGATGTTTTCGAATATATCTGGAATGAAGCAGGAATACCTCATCTGTTCTTTGGGATAATTCTTCATATACCTTCTGTGCCTTTGATACTGTATTGCATATAACGAGAACTTTTTTCTTGTATCCATCTTCCGCAATTCTGTCAAAATCAAATTCTTCATGAAATAATGCGATCTTATGTCTGTCTGTTCCCATTGTAGCGGAAAAATCTATAAAAATATAATCTCTATCCTTTATCAACCGATATTTTCGCATAAAAAATTCTAAAACCGGCGGAAATGTTGCTGTTATGATTGCGAATTTTCCTTCCATTTGTTTTAGTTCTGACAAGCCGTAAATTAATGCTGCTACTATCTTAGGAGAATATGACTGAATCTCATCTATAATTAATTTTGAATATTTCAGTGTCGCTGCAAAAATCTCAGTGCCCGGGGCTTTATAAACAAATTTAAATAATTGATCTACCGTGCAGACAGTAAGCGGATACGAGAACAATTTTGCCTGCTCATATCTGGTATTCCCATCTGTAAATTGCCCATCTGTTCCATCAAAATAACTGCTTAGGCTATCAGAATGAAGCAATGCTACATCCTTATACATATACCTGTCCTTTATTCTGCTATATATGGCATTAGAAGAAACTTTTAACGGTAATGTATAAAAACCTTTCTCGCCATTTGCCCATAATAAAGCTGCCTCTGTTTTTCCTGATCCAGTAGGTGCTATAACTACAACATTATCATCACTATGTTCCTGCATAAAAACCTGCAACTCACGCAATGAATTTGAAAAGTAATCGCGAATCGTGCTGCATAATTTTTTCTCAGCAATGTCACTGTGTAATTCTGCTTCTTCATATCCTGCACTTACCGTCCAGTCAAACTTATTCAACAAGCCCTTTATCAACATATATTCACACCATGTTTGCTCATCTACACTTCTCAATTTCATTGTAGGATTATTCGAATACAACAGTTGATTACGATTTGCGGCAGAAAATTTCACATCTTCCTTTTCCAAATATTCCTGCAAATATTTTTTATACCATTTATCGTAATAGTCATAAAAATCCTTATCAGAAAAACTATCCTTCCGATCATGATGATAATAGACTGCTGTCAATAACACAGAAAAGTCATCGCCTGTACATTCTGGTATTTCCTGCTTAACCTGTTTCTCTGATAAACTAAGTGCACTAAGAAAACCATGTGGTATCTGCCTTTCAGCCATCCTTGTAAGTTGAGGATTGACAATTGTCTGGAAAATATAATTAGCTTTTCCAAGGTCATGCACTCGGCATGCCTCTAAAACCAGATTCTTTTCCTTTTCTGTAAAATACATATCAAAAATCTCAAAGAATTTTCCTGCACAGTTAACAATATCCTTCTCATGTTCTCTTAAAGTTTTTTGCTCCTGAACAGTTTGCTGTTTCAAAGAATCCAAGTAAGAAATGATCATCTTCGACTCATTTTCATTCAATTTATCCATCTGGCTGTCCAAAAGATAAATCAATATGTTTCTGATGTCATTTACATTTTTAACTTCCTTCTTGGTGTCATTTGACTTTGCATAATATTCCATATCGTATTGTCAATCCCTCTCTTATCTTGTTATGCGAACGCAACAACATCCCCATAGGTATCGATATATGCATTCACTACCGAAGTATCCTTCGGCATATAATGCGCTTTTATCTTTCCACCATCCGGTTTCCATCTGCGATATCCCTGCGGTGTTATCTCGTATTCCTTTGTTAACATGTAAGTCGTGCTTGTACGTCGTCCAATATCCAGTTCTGATTGAAATGGAATATAGATATTATTTCGAATCGTTGCTGATTCAACTTTCTGTAATTCAACAATTTCTACATTTTGAATATCCAGCAAATCTTCATACCGCCCTAATGATGGATAAATAATCGGACACTTCAGTGCCTGATAAATCTTATCAAAATCTTCCTCCTCAGGTATAATATGTAAAACCATCCGATTATCACAGATCAGTTCTACATGTGCAATCCCCTTAAACACACCATAATCTTTGTCTTCACCTTTGATACAGAGCTGATGTCTGCCTTCTTCATACTTTGTATCGAATTTGAATGAATATCTTGTATACAATTCTGATACAGAACCTGCGTTTTCTCCCTGGATACTTACCTGCATCTTGTGATAACTGTCAAATCCACTGATTGCGTGAATCATACCAATAACAGTTGAATATGGTGGCAACGGATAAGATTCTTTTATAATGAAACTACTTGGTTTTCTGTAGTTCGCAAGGTTTTGAAAACAATCAATTCTAATTGCTCGCTCCATAATATTCATCAACTTCCTTTTTCAACTGTTTAAATACATCTGCAACTGTCTTTGTGTTCAATGTATCTTTTAATTCTGCATCATTCTGGAAAATACCTGTCACAACTCCAACACTGGTATTGTTCTTTATATCCTCATCACTTTCAATAATTTCTCCAAGCATCTTCGTGTTTATGGCTCCATTTTCCAAAGATACTCTATTTTCAAAGAACGGATTTTTTCTTATATATCGACCACCGATTGCAAATACAGGACTAAGGTTCTCTCTTCTTCCCTTTATATCACGATATAAATACTGGATCGTATCAAGAAATTTTTTTACTCGATCTGCTTTTTCTTCTGCAGATATCTCAAGATCTCCATCCACACCAATACGATCAAGATCTATAGTGATCGTATATGAGTAGAATGACTTCTGTATCTCCCTCTGTGCGATCGCATTATCAAGATCCTGGCGTCTTGCCAATCCAATATTGGTTAAAAATTCCAAATCGCTCTGATAAGGCTCTAATGATACCGCATTACTCAGTCGAACAACTGCACTTCTGGTATCAGCTCCGCCTTTTTTATCCTCTCCTTTTGCACTGGTCTTCATATAACCAAAAAAGTCAATTTCCGGATAATCTTTTATATTAGCAGTTGGTGCAAACTGAACGACTCCACTCTTTCCATCAACAGGTGTTGTATCCCATCCTAACTGCTGAATAATATTGTATCTCAATGCCTGTCTTGATATATAAGAATATTGCTCATATGTTCCTCGTGATAATTTTTTGAGTGTAGTAATATTACCTACGCCCTCTCCATAATTTGCACTTTCTGCAAGAAATACCATTGTAAGTGTTAAACCATTCCTAATCATTAACCTTTTCCTCCTTTTTTTCATAATGACTTCCTTCTAATCCCATAAGGAATGCATATCCATACTCTCTAAACTTCTCCCGATTATCCAGACACTCTATGAATGCATCCGGAACTGTCAGATTTACAGAACAATAGATACGCATTATAATTTCCATAAAATGGGAAACATCTCCAACTGCAACTGCATTCAGTAATCGATATACCGTACCTCTGATTCTTGAATCATCACTTGTGCCTTTCGCTGCTAACAGTTTATTTCTTAATTCATATCCACACTCTCTAACTTTGTATCGATTCACTATTGCACCTCCTATCTTATTCTTATCTTCATTATCTTTCTTCAATAAACTTACACGAATCTGAATATCATATACCCAATAAGCATCTACCAAATATGTCTTTACATCCATAGACTGCCTTAACAAGATATTTAATAATGGATATTGATTTCTATACCGAAGAATATTCAATATAACTGTTTCATGTATATTTATATATTCAGTCCCCTTTTTTATATATGGGTATTTACTTAATACATCAAGTCCAGCCCTTACTTTCTCATCATTTAATATTGCAAGGATATTTTTATTGATAATATCAAATGTATAACGTTCGCTTTCATCCCTGCCTCTGGTTATGATCTGAATATTACCTAGTTCTTCCGTCTTCATCTTCAATAACAGATTCAATGTTCTGGAAATCCATGAAGTATATCGTTCTCCATCTTCTCTTTCCACATCCAGCATAATGCCATCCTTACGATTTACCTCTAATAATTCCTGAATGTTCTGATCCGTATTAATAAACAGGAATCGATTTCCCATCAGATAAAAACCAAGAGGAGATAATGCATATACAAATGCACACACCGGACATAAGAAAGCATCTACTTTACAATTCCAGAAAGCTGATTGTTTTCTTGCCAGATCATCTGCCTGATCCTTCATAAATGCAAGTGATACTTTCGTCTTCGAATCAATCATTGCACTACAATCAATGCATATCTCCTTTGCCTTCTTTTGATCAATTGCTATATAAGTCCGAAATGGTTCTGAAAAATCATTTTCAAAAACCTCTCGCATATTTTTCGCTGCATTTGCACGTAATAGAAAACATTTTCCATCCCAGAAACGATTGATGTAATTATATATGGCACTCTTCATGATCAAGGTTTCTGCACAAATGGGCTGAATAAGAAATTCATGTAACTGAACCAATCGATCCCGCAACAGTTCCGGTTCCATAGATTCTTTCAGTTTTACCGCCTTAAGCATCTCATATGCTTCTGTGGTATCAACCTCATCCTTTATACTGGCAATGCCCGATTTATAACTGTTAGACAAAAGTTTATCGTTAATGAATTTGATATCATCTTTCCACTTTTTACCATCCCATTCCGGCAAATCCAGTACAGCTAACAAATTCTTAATCTTATCCAATATTGTTTGATATACACTATGTGACCTGTAATATGTCGTGATCCCACGAAAGTATAAATCCGTCCAGTCCGTTTCCTGACAGAAATCTGTATCAAGCCATAATTGCTGATTATCTTCCGTATAGCCATAATCCAAATCTTCCGATGCAGCAGCAATTTCGTCCAGTATATAATGCATACCTACGATTCCCGCATTTTTCAGAAAATCACCCATTGGTATATAGATTCTACCCAACTTATAATCCTCCTTTCTTCTAACCTAATACTTCAAACTTTCCATTTCCTGTCGACCTGCGTACTCCAATTCCGGATCTCTGCAGAACATTTAATAAAGCAACAGAGCCTTTTAATTTGAAAATACCAAGCGAAGCATCTGTATTTCTTCCAAACACTGGTATTATAACCTTTTTTCCTTTGATCGCCTGAATAGAAAAATCATCTGTCTCAACCGGAATATTCATTCTTTGAATAAAGATCTTAACATTCTCTTTCACAACGTCTGAAAACTCATCCTTATCAAACGTATAATAACTGTCTGAATTGGTATCATTATCATGGTATCTTGCCAGTAATGGGCTCTGCATTTTTATGATGATTTCATCATCTGTGATATCATTTATATTCTGAATATACACAGATATTAATTGCATGGAATTCTTGTTCATCGAATAATGCCGAAATTTCATAGTCTGAAACGCATTAAACAAATATAAAAATTCCTTATCATCAGCATCTGTAAAAAATACCATGAATTCGTTCTTATCAAGAAGTATCTTATCGTCTGTAAACTTAGCACCGGGAAGATAATACGAATATGTAAACGCCTTCATGATTGATCTGCTCTTATCATATAAACGCTGATACAAATCTTCGGAAATATTCTTCGTCGCAGCCTTTAAAAAACTTGTAAACAAACGATCCATCTCCTTCGGAAGAAAAGGAAATTCCAATTTAAAACGCAGTTTAATCTGATACATTTTTTCACCTCCTTGTTAATTTATTTTTCTTTGTATTATCAAAATAGCATATATTTATTCTCATGTCAATACCAACAACTTAAAAATAATTTAGTTGGTATTGTTTTTATAAAAATCATCCTGTTGTAATTTTCTATCATTCCATATATAATTTTAAATACATTGTGGAATGTAAATACTAATTTATTATTAAGATATTTAGTAATAGCCACATATTGGAACGTGCCTTATATTCCACAATGTATTTTTTATTACAATCAATCATTAATATGAATATACTAATCTATACCATGTACAAAAAATCGTCCATCATATCAATTTCACTTCATAATTATAGGGATTTCTTATTAGAGAAAATAGAAAACTAAAAAGCCTCTATCTCAGACCCGCCCCCTTTTATTATGGAAATATTATACCTTTATTTGTCATAATGTGCAATAATATACGCATATTTTGTCAAATTTTAGAAAATACACTTTCAAATACCAATAACCCAAATACAAACGCCCCCGCTTATACAAGCGAGGGCGTTTGTCAAACCATGTAATACATTTAAAACTTCACAACTTCCGGTTCGTGTGTAAATGATGAAAAAGTTGCTGTTGCATTCTTAAAATAAAATACCTCGGTGTTACCATCATCTGCGGAATACATCTTCTGTAATGAAGGGTATGCATCCAGCATAGACTGTCTTGCTTCTCTGCGGTCATCTTCCACCAATTCTCCTGCTACACGAAGCCATTCTCCATTCATAAAAGCACAGATCTCAACCTTCGGATTTGCATGGATCTGCTTTGATACATCTTTTACTTTGCCTGTCTGTATGTATAACTTGCCTTCAAAAATATGGGCAGTTCCAAATGGTCTGACTCTTGGCTGGTCACCCTCTACAGTTGCTAAATAATAAGTTTCTGCGTCCTTTAAAAATTTTGCTACTCGTTCCATAGCATTGTCCTCCTGTTTATAAGCTTTTTAATAGCTTACGCCTCATACACCGGCTCAAAATCCTCTACCCCATGTCCACATATCGGGCAGGTGAAGTCTGCCGGCAGCTCGCTTCCTTCATATACATAATTACAGATACGACAGCGCCAGCCTACAATCTTCTTGTCCTGGGCTTTCGGTTCTGCTTTTGGTTTTACCTTTGTCTGATAATCCGCATAAGTCAGCGGTGCATTTTCATTGATCAGCTTGGCATCTACGACTTCTGCGATAAATAACGTATGTGTGCCAAGGTCGTGCTGTTCTACTACTTTTCCGCTGATCACGGCACAGGCATTCCATCCCATATACGGAATGTCATTGCAGTCCTTTGGCATTTGCAGATCTGCGAATTTATCCACATCTCTGCCGGACTGGAACCCGAAATGTTTTATCGTCGCAAATGAGCAGGTCTGATCCAGAATACTCAAAGCAAATATCCCGCTCTCTTTCAACAGGTCGCATGTATAATTCGTGTTTAATACAGATATCGCAACCCGAACCGGATTGCCTGCCACCTGCATACATGTATTTGTGATGCAGCCGTTTACCTTCTCCCCCGATCTGGTGGATAACATGAATACACCATAGGATAAATTATAGATTGCTTTTTTGTCCATATGCTTGTACCTCCCTTTCATAACATTTCATCCGTTTTTTCTATATCTCTACAAGCAAATAATTTTATGTTCATTATACCACAAAACGAATAAATTTATAATTCTTTTCAAGAATTATTCTCAATAATATACATTGTGAAAAAATCAGGCAGCTTGATATCCCCGATTCAGGATTGCTGCCTGATTTTTCTGCTTCTGTCACTACTATATAATAATAAACAACCGGTAGCTGCTATCTTCTACTTCCCGCATTTCTCCACGCAAGGAGCACTTGTGTCAAATGCTGAGTTAAATGCATAGAAGTTTTTTGTATCCATCTTGTCACGGACAATGCCAAGGCTTTCACCGAAACGCTGGAAATGTGCGACCTCACGTTCGCGAAGGAATTTGATCGGCTCATATACATCCGGATAGTCCTTGCAGAGACGCAGGATATTATCATAAGTCGACCGGGCTTTCTGCTCTGCTGCCATATCTTCGAAAAGATCCGTGATCGGATCACCCTTGCTCTGGAATTCGCAGGCGTTAAATGGAATGCCGCCTGCTGCCTGCGGCCAGATTCCTAAGGTGTGATCGATGTAATATTTGTCAAATCCCGATGCCTTAATCTCCTCGATTGATAACCGGCAGGTAAGCTGGTAAATGATCGTGGCAACGATCTCCAGATGTCCCAGCTCCTCTGTACCGATATCGGTAAGAATCGCTTTCACCTTATTGTCCGGCATCGCATAACGCTGGGACAGGTATCGCATAGATGCACCCATTTCACCATCCGGTCCGCCGTATTGTGAGATTATCGCCTGCGCAAGCTGCGCATTTGTCTCTTTGATATTTACCGGAAACTGTAATCTTTTTTCATAGATCCACATTTAACAACCACACTCCCTTTCCCATGGCCAAGGTTTGTCAACCCAGTCAAAATAATTGTCGTCATTTACCTGATATCGGTTCAATGGACCATAGGCGGTCGTGTATTCGCGGACTGCCTGCTGCCGCATTGCTTTATAATTGCTGTATGCTGCCAGTGCCTTTGGACATTCCGGGTGAGTGTCCAGATACAGGGAAATGTCATCCAACGCGAAGGACACTTCTGTTATAAAGGCAAAGAGCTGCTGTTTGTTCATATTATTCATTGCCTATTTCCCCCTTACACCACAAAAGATCAGATTCAGATCTGGGAACATGGTTCCTTCGCGCAGACCCTTTTTCGCATCATAGAGTTCCCCAAATTCCTGACTTGGCACATACGCCATACCAATCGGATGCGGACTGAATCTGCCACAGGTCTCTACATCCTTTCTTGTTGTTTCGCAATGATCCTGTCTGGAAGGACAGCCGCCTGTACCCTGACGGTTTCCATTGCAGGAAGAGGCATTGCGGTTATTTGCATATTGCATCATGAGATTTGGCTGAGCAGGATATCTGCCGCCATTTCTGTTGCAGTTTCTATACTGTTCCAAATGAATATACCTCCTGAATTTGCATATTATTCATCTCTCTATACTTTATGGGGAAAATGTGAAAATGTGACATATTATAGAATTATTGAAATCATAACACCCGTCCAACGGGTGGTTCGCTCTAGCCCTATAAGGGCTTGTTACCGGTCAGCGCCTAAAGACGCTGACTTTCACTTTGTTCAAGCCATCTTGCCTTTGCCGCTTTTGCCACCCCTTGAAAGGATATTTGTATTACTTGCCATCCCCAAAAGAGGCCTCATATTCTCTTACACTCAACTTATCCAATGCAATATCGTGACTCTCTTGTTTCTGAATGTATTTTTGATTGTTGCTTCATTTAAACCTACTGTACTTACATAATATCCTTCCGCCCCAAAATGTCTGTTTCCAATCTTATATTTAAATTTGCATGTTTATCGAATATCATCAATGCACTCTTACCTTTTAGATATCCCTTAAATGACGATACACTTATCTTTGGCGGAATACTCACTAACATGTGGATATGATCCGGTATTAGATGCCCCTCTATTATCTCAACTCCTTCGTACGCATGTAATTGTTTTATTATATCTTGAATACTTTCCTTGTATTGATTATAAATTATTTTTCGTCTATACTTTTGAGTGAACACAATATGGTATTTACATACCCACTTTGTGTGTGCTAAATTATTTGCCTTATTGTCCATATGAATCACCTTTCTTATAAGATAGCCTGAACAACTACATTATAAGAAAGGAAAGGTGATTTTTTTGTATAACACTCGTTGCACACCTGCATAGCAGGTGGTTTATGTTTTACACGCTTCACGAGTCTAGCAGGATCACAACCCATAAAACAAAATAAACTCAATAGTATTTGCTACTGAGTTTATTTATTCATTTTATATTAAATTTCTCATTATTATTTGCACTGATTTTTTATATCTTCTATTGATACTTTTAATTCGCGTATCTTTGCAATAATTTCAAAATTTTCACCACTTAATTCCCAAATATTTAATGATCCAATCGTCTCTGCTATTTCTTTCTCTACTTGACTTAACATGTTATAAATCTTATTCTTCATTGTTTTTTCTTTTTCATTATTTGATGCAATTCTCGATATTGCCTTTGCTGATTTTGCATCTTTAGCATATAAGCCTCTTTCTACCCGAATAATGTCTTTTGTATCTACCAACTGAGCTAAAGCCCCCGATATTTGACCCCTAGTAAAATCTTTATCACTATTTAATCTTATATACTCCGAAAAATCTGCTCCTGTATACATTCCCGGTGTTTTTACACAATCTAATATCATAAGTTTTATCTCAGCTGTTGATATCCTCATCTTCCATCCTCCATTTTGTTCAAATTCACTAATTATTATTATCTTTGTTCAATTTCATTAAGCTTTATATTTTTGAGTATAAATCATTTTACCAATAAATTCAATATTTCATTATAAATTAATATATATAAAAAGAGCAGTAAATCTGATAATTTTACTGCTCTTTTTATATGTATTAATTTAACAAATTTTCTATATTTCTTGCACCATACAATAACCGTCGTACTTCCATAACATCATCAATTACCACATAATAAATCACATAATTTCTTACATAGATCCGGTAATATGGATATTCACGTTTTTTTCTGGAATGATATGGTTCAAACGCTACCGGATTGTTTAATCTGGCTAATATTGCTGTTTCAACATCATTTATCAGGCGCATTGCAGCTTCTTCATTTTTTAAAACCTTCGAAATATAATTCACTGTATCCAGCAAATCCTGTTCAAAAAGTGGCAAATATCTTAGCTTGTAGATTTTATCTTGCATCCATCACACTCCTTGCTTTGCTAAATACTTCTTCATGTGAAAGTCTTTTATCTGTCGCTTTTGCCTGTCTGTCAGCTTCATCAAGTTTCATTTCAACATTCTCTGTAAGATTAGCATACTCTTCCATACTTAAAACAACCATCGCCCCATATCCATTTTTCGTTAAATATACAGGCTTTCCACTATTCACAATTGTTTCAATTTCAGGGAACTTATTTCTAAGATCTGAAACCGGTCTAATCTGTATCATTTTTATCACTCCTTTTTATTTCATGCTTCTTGTCGTTAATATATTATCATTATTTTATCGTTATTCTGATATTATTTCAATATAGAATATATAAAATTCATATCATATAAATTATTAAATTGATAATACTATAGCATACTTTCCCTGTTCCTCTGCATATATTCATTATGTAACAGCAAAATCAAAGGGGCTTCTATGATTAATCTGATCTGGGCTGCCATGATCTTAGTCGGTATTATCACCGCACTTCTGACCGGGCATATGGAAGATGTGAATGCCGGTATCATTGATGCCGGGAGTGACGCCGTTTCACTCTGTATCACCATGCTTGGAATTGTTACGATGTGGTGTGGGATTATGAAGATCGCAGAACGCACCGGTCTGATGAAGAAATGGTCATCGAAAATGTCCCCTGTCATGAGATTCTTGTTTCCGAGACTTTCCCCGGAGCATCCGGCATATGAATATATGTGTACGAACATCATTGCAAATATTGTAGGGCTTGGGTGGGCCGCAACACCACCGGCACTAAAGGCGATGCAGGAACTGGCTAAGGACAACAAGGGAAGCAAATCTGCCAGTCGAGAAATGTGCGTCTTCCTGATCCTGAATATTTCTTCGCTGCAACTGATCCCGGTAAATATCATTGCCTATCGTGCAACCTATGGTTCTGAACATCCTACCGCCATTATCCTGCCCGGCATCATCGCAACGGTCTGCTCCACCGCCGTCGCCGTCCTTCTGACTGTCATTATAAACAAACGAGGAAAATGAAGCGGCGAGTTCGCGTAGAAAACTCATAATAGACAACGCAGTTGACTTTCATAATACAGAATATATCTGTATATATATTTCGTCTTGGCAGGTTATTTATCGCAGACGTATGTCTGATTTTGGAAAAGTCAACGAGCATCGTTTGAGTTTTCGAAGCATGTTTGAGCCTGTTTACAGGCGAGTTCGCGTAGAAAACTCATAATTAACAGCGCAGTTGACTTTCAAAATCGACATATCTGCTAAATAACCTGCCAAGACGAAATAAACATACACAAAATCTTAATGGAGGCTTGTCATGCTGACAACAATCTCAAACAGTATCATCCCACTGGTCATATTTGCTGTTGTGTTATACGGCTGTATTAAAAAGACGAATGTTTATGAAGATTTTATTGACGGAGCATTTGACGGAATGAAGATCGTAGTCGAATTAGTTCCAACATTGATCGGCCTATTTGTGGCTGTACGAATCCTGAATGATTCCGGCGCCCTTGGCCTGATCACAACCGCTCTGAAGCCGATTGCTTCTCTCATACATACCCCGGATTGTGTGATCCCCGTCATTATAACGAAGCTGTTCTCCTCCGGGTCTGCCACCAGTCTGATGCTAAATATCTTTAACGACTATGGACCTGATTCCAGAGAAGGACTCACCGCTGCCATTATCCTTAGCTGTACGGAATCTTTATTCTATACGATGTCTGTATATCTGATGGCTGCCAAAGTCCGCAAATCCCGATATATCATCCCCTTCGCCCTGTTGTCTCTCGGTGCAGGGATCGTCGTAAGTATCCTGCTGGCAAATATGTTAGTATCCTAGGGCACCTGTTTTTCAAGTGCCCTTTTTCTTTTTATTCTAACATCCGCATCGCTTCTTCCATCACCTGAAGCTTATAGATCGTCTGCGCCACAAGATCTTCTCTGGCATTCACATCCGACTGGATCTCCCGCCGCTTTGTATCCTGTAACTGATATCCGGTTCTGACTTCGTGAAGCTGCTCGCCTTTTGCAGCCAGCTCGCGTTCAAGCCGTTCTGCATCTGCACGTTCTTTTCGTATTCCGTCTGCCTTATTCTGATCGATCAGTCGTGCAAATACGTAACCGATCACAAAGCAGAGCACGATCGCAAGTATTGATGTAACCAGAAAACGAACCACATCTGTACCATTCATACGCTCTGACATTTGAATGTACGCCCGTGGCATCAGGAACAATGCCATGATACAGAATATGACAAATGGCACAATGGCGGCACGGATACCGGTTCGTATCCATCTGCTTCTGTGTCTTGGTACGATCTGTGCCTGATTGTTCCGGGCAGTCAGGAGCTCCAGTTTGTTCTTCCGTTCCATCGCCCATGCCTCGTTTAAGCGATCCAGTACATCCGGACTTTCTGCCAGTCGTTCCTTTGCCTGTTCATATGCCTGAATATCCTTTGAGGTGCGGAGTTTATCCATATCATGTTTCAGATTCTCAAGCACTACCCGGATCGTTTCCTCATAAAGCCGGTCATTCAATTTGCGGCTGCTTCTGGTGTATATCTTTGATCGTTCTATAACAAGGTCAACTGCCAGCTTCGCCCCATCCTCCCGGATTGGAGAGTCGGCATCCAGTTTATCAAGCAATCGCCCAAATGCATTTCCTCGGTTTGCTTTTCTGTATTCATCATAATCCTCACGCTGATACACTTCTCCGCTCAGCGCGGCAATCCGGTAAGTGGCCAGTGCCTCATGCAAATGAAAGGACTTCTCACATTTTTCCGGTCGTACCAGGTAGATCGAATAAATGTTTTTTTCTCCTTCTCTTGCAATGATACGATGCAATTCATCTGCCAGTTCTTCATCTGACATATAATTACTGACCGGATAGCGTATCGTCTTATATTCCTTTTGTGATGCAGGCACAAGCCGTACCGATACCACGCCATCTGATAACTTTCCCTGCACATAGCCATGCGGTCCGGTCTCCCTGTTATTGTCCGGTTCCAATACACCCGGATAACAAATCCTGCCATTGTACATATTCTTATAGGAAGCTTCATGTCCTAATCCGATATAATCAAATCCTGCTTTCCGGATCGTCGAATAATCGATCGGTATCGCGCCATGATTTCCGGCATGAGCCAGCAGGATATTTGTCATCTCATCATCCGCCGGTGTCAGTTCATCTAAAACTGCCATCTGCGCTCCGGCACTATAATAGCCGGCACAATAAAGTACCGCATTTTTTTTCGGAAACCGAATAACATCAATCATGGCAGTTGCGTTTTCATGCTTTACTCCATATATTGCAGAGCCTGCCGGAACCGGATTCCGATACTCGCTGCAGCCTGCCACATAAATATTTGACCGGAAAGAATAGTTTGCAAGCACCCCATCTGATTTCATGTAATCATGATCTCCCTGACAATAAATGACCGCCGTCTTATCAAGCGGCAGAAATATCTCATCAATCCACGCAAGATCTTCTTCTGTTGCCGGATGGTCAAAGAGATCCCCTGTGATAAATACAAAATCAGCCTGTAATTTTCCTGCATCAGAAACAACCTGTTTCAAGGTCGTTATCCCGTCCTTTTCACCGGTCTGCCCGAACAGTAATTTGTCTGATTTTCGTCCGATATTCACATCACTGATATGGATAAACTGAATTGCTCCCATCGAGATCTCCCGTCTTCTCACTTCATTTTCCTGTCAAATGTATATTTTTCGCTTTATTTTCTAAAGTTTATGAATATTTTTCCATAATTTTATTAAGTTTGACTTCTTATATACTATCATACCATATTTTTATGCCGGATACATCCTGTTTTTCGATACGGCTGATTGACTTTTGAAAAATGCTCTCGTATAATAATGAGTGTTTTTTTAATGAGAGCGTATGTCTATGCGTTTTTAGAATATATCAGGAGGAAATTATTATGCCTATTAAGTACGTGTTTGTCACAGGCGGTGTCGTATCCGGTCTTGGTAAAGGTATCACTGCTGCCTCCCTTGGTCGTCTGCTCAAAATGAGAGGCTACAAGGTTACCAGCCAGAAATTCGATCCATACATCAACATGGATCCGGGTACTATGAACCCGATCCAGCATGGTGAAGTATTCGTAACCGATGATGGTGCGGAGACTGATCTGGATCTTGGTCATTATGAGCGTTTTATCGATGAAAGTCTGAATAAGAATTCGAATGTTACGACCGGTAAGATCTACTGGAGTATCTTACAGAAAGAACGCCACGGCGACTTCGGCGGACACACCGTACAGGTAGTTCCACATATAACAAATGAAATTAAAGATCGCTTCTATCGGAATCCGGATGCAAAGGATACCGAAGTAGCGATCATCGAAATTGGCGGTACAGTCGGCGATATCGAGAGCCAGCCTTTCTTAGAGGCGATCCGTCAGTTCACACATGACGTCGGACATGAGAATTGCATTATGATCCACGTTACTCTGATTCCTTATCTGAAAGCTTCCGGCGAATTAAAGACAAAGCCGACTCAGGCGAGTGTTAAGAACCTGCAGGGAATGGGTATCCAGCCAGATATTCTGGTCTGCCGTTCTGATTATCCACTGGATCAGGGCTTAAAGGATAAGATCGCATTATTCTGTAATGTACCTAGCCAGAATGTTATCCAGAATCTGGATGTAGATGTATTATACGAAGTTCCTCTCGCTATGGAGAAAGAGCATCTCGCTGATGTTGTGTGCAAATGCTTACACATGGATTGTCCTGCTCCGGAACCACATGCATGGAAGGAATGGAATGATATGATCACTGCATGGAAGAATCCGGAAAAAAAGGTTCGTGTTGCTCTCGTCGGCAAATATGTCTCACTGCATGATGCATACATTTCCGTTGTTGAATCCTTAAAGCATGCCGGTGTTGCAAACGATGCCGAGGTCGAGATCAAATGGGTAGATTCCGAACTTGTAACTCCTGAAAATGTGGAAGAAACACTGGGTGACGTCGATGGAATCCTCGTTCCGGGCGGTTTTGGTGACAGAGGTATCGAAGGCATGATCACCGCGATCCAGTATGCAAGAGAGAAAAAGGTTCCTTACCTTGGTCTGTGTCTCGGTATGCAGCTCACGATCGTTGAATTTGCAAGACATGTCCTTGGTTATGCAGATGCACACAGCTCAGAATTCAATCCAAACTCTTTCCATCAGGTTATTCATATCATGCCGAATCAGCATGATGTAACAGACCTCGGCGGAACATTAAGACTTGGTTCTTACCCATGTGTACTCAGCAAAGATTCCAAATCCTATGAGCTCTATGGCACAGAATACATCCACGAGCGTCACAGACATAGATATGAAGTCAACAATGACTACCGTAAGGCTTTAACAGATAATGGCATGGAACTGGTTGGTCTCTCTCCTGACGGTCATATCGTTGAGATGATCGAGATTCCGGATCATCCTTGGTTCATCGGAACTCAGGCACATCCGGAATTCAAGTCCAGACCAAATAAAGCACATCCGCTTTTCAAAGGCTTTGTTGCTGCGGCACTTGCCCACGAAGAGCAGTAGTTTATGCGAACACTTTACAACTGGTGTGTTTGCATAAATCTATGAAAAAAAGAAGATCGTCTTACCTATTATTGCGCAAGTCGTTTGCACTCTATTTCAACGCAACGGTTCTAAGTTCCTCGCCTTTGGCGACTCACTAAGAACCGGCGTTGAAACAGGCTTGCTTCATAATAGTAAGACGATCTTCTCTTTTTATTCAAATTCTCAATATGCAAACACACCAGTTATAAAGTATTCGCTTTCGAATCATCTTGATTTATTCATAGATCTATAGTTTGAAACGCTCTCGTCACAAACAACAAATTAAAAATACCATATAAAAGAAATGAGACATCTATATTTTATGTAGCAGACCTATTCGAACGCCGGTTCTTAGTGAACTGCCATAGGCAGTGAGGTTAAAACCGCTGCGTGAGAATAGAACGAAAGTGTTCTGCGTAATAAAGATATAGATGTCTCATGCTTATATGGTATTTTTATTTATACATCATAGCTTCAGCGCGCGGGTTGCGTTGATGATCGCGAGGAAGGCAACACCGACATCGGCGAATACCGCTGCCCACATATTTGCAAAACCAAGGGCACCGAGTACCATAACAATGATCTTGACAGCAAGTGCAAACACAATGTTCTGCTGCACGATACGAACCGTCTTTCTGGCAATTGCATATGCTACGGCAATCTTGCCCGGATCATCATCGATCAGAACGATGTCTGCTGCTTCGATCGCAGCATCCTGACCCATAGCTCCCATTGCGATACCGACATCGGCACGCATTAAAACAGGCGCATCATTTATTCCGTCACCGGTGAAGATCAATGTACTGTCTTCATCCTTCTCGCGGAGAAGCTGTTCTACTTTATCTACCTTATCACCCGGCATCAGTTCTGCACATACAGTATCAATGCCAAGCTCTTTTGCTACACTGTCAGCAACCTCTTTTTTATCACCGGTCAGCATAACAACATTATCAATCCCACATTTCTTGATTGATGCAATCGCATCCTTAACACCATCCTTGATCTCATCAGCGATCGTGATACATCCCTTATATGCACCATTTTCCGCTACGAAAAGGACTGTTCCAACCTTGGATGGCTGTTTTGCTCCTGCCATGGATATCTTCCTGGAATCCAAAAGCTTTTTATTTCCGACTAACACTTCTTTTCCATCTTTTAAGACCTTGATACCCATTCCGGAGATTTCCTCATATCCATCGAGGTGGTCGATCTGTACCGTTCCCTTATATGCAGCCTTGATCGATGCTGCGATCGGATGGTTGGAGTAATACTCGCCATATGCTGCAAGCTCCAGAAGATCATCTTCACTGATTCCATTTGCGCATGTCTCTACAACCTTGAATACACCCTTTGTCAGAGTTCCGGTCTTATCAAATACGGCAATCTTTGCTTTACCCAGAAGTTCCAGATAGTTACTTCCTTTTACAAGGATACCTGCCTTGGATGCTCCGCCGATTCCACTGAAGAAACTAAGTGGAATGGAGATGACCAATGCACATGGACAGGATACTACCAGAAAGATCAATGCACGGTGGAACCATTTGCCAAATTCACCTACAAAGATCGGCGGAATGATCGCTACTGCAAGTGCAAGGAAACACACGATCGGTGTATAGTATTTTGCAAATCTGGTAATGAACTGCTCGTACTGTGCTTTTCTCGTACTTGCATTTTCCACCAGTTCCAAAATCTTCGATACGGTCGAATCGTCAAATTCCTTTGATACCTTGACACGGATCACACCATTCTGGTTAATCACGCCACTTAACACTTCGTCACCAACAGACAGCTTTCTAGGTACGGATTCACCGGTAAGCGCTGCTGTATCTACAAATGTTTCACCTTCGATAACAGTACCATCGAGAGGAACTTTTTCACCCGGCTGCACGATGATGATATCACCGATCGCAACTGTCTCCGGTTCTACCTGAACGATCTGTCCGTCTTTTTCAATATTTGCATATTCCGGCATAATGTTCATCAAATCTGTGATACTGGCTCTTGATCTGTTGACTGCATATTTCTGGAACCATTCTCCGACCTGATAGAACAGCATAACGGCTGCCGCCTCGCCAAATTCTCCGGTTCCGTATGCGCCTACAGTTGCAACTGCCATCAGGAAGTTTTCGTCAAATACATGACCCTTGCTGATATTCTTGATCGCCTTTAAAAGGACATCATATCCTGCCATCAGATATGGTACTGCGAACATCGCAGCCTTTACAACTGTATCCCACACTCCATTCAAATGGATGAGCTTCTCTGCAATCTCGCATGCGATAAATACCACCAGTGCAACGATGATTCGAATTAACATCTTTTTCTGCTTCTTACTCATAATCCATCACCTTTTTTCTGCTATCTGCGATAATTTTCTTATTTTATCTTCTCTTTCAGCTTATGTAAATCTGTAACGTCTTAATGTTCAGATCTGCATTTTTCTAATATTCGATCGTAGCTTCCTCATCAATGCTCTTGATGATCTTTTCTGCCTGCTTTAAGATCTTGTCTAATTTGTCTTCATCTGCGTCTAATGTAAGTTTCTGTGCCATGAAGCTGATAGATGCGCTGTTAACACCCGGTAACTTGCTGATCTGCTCCTCCATCTTTGCTGCACAATTTGCGCAATCTACATCACTTAAATTATATCTCTTCTTCATAATATCCACCTTTAACCTTTCTTATTATTCAAATATATGCTCAAGTCCCATTCGCATGATCACTGCTACATGGTCGTCGGCAAGCTCATAAAATATATTCTTTCCTGCTCTGCGGTTCTTGATCAGCTTCGCCTGTTTTAACACTCTTAATTGATGAGAAATGGCAGATGCATTCATTCCAAGCTCTTCTGCAATGTCACCAACACTTTTTTCGTGATCCAGCAGTGTGTATAAGATCTGGATTCTGGTAGAATCGCCAAATACTTTAAACAACTCGGCCAGATCATACAGATTCTCTTCGTCCGGCATCATCTCATTAATCTCAGCGGTGATCTCAGCAATATCGTTCTCTTTGCATTCACATGCTTCCCTGCTGTCCGTATTCATTCTGTTCCTCCTCTCGCTGTTTTTATTGAACATTTGAATATCTGTTCATATGTTGTTTTTAATATAACATTATGTTTGCACCCTGTCAACTGATTTTTATATTTGCTTCAAATAAATTTCTGCCGCCAGATCCACTATATTATATTTTTCATTTTATACCTTCATCCTGTTTATACATTTTTCCTTATAATGGCAGTATATTTTTTCCATGTTCGCACAAACTAGAGATATGGAACCATTAATTTTGCGACACCTTGCCAAAAACTAATGTCCAAATAACTAGAAATCAGAGAGGAATGCCATGAAAGTATTTAATGTTATTTGTCTTACTCTTGTGATCGTTGGGGCGATCGTTTGGGGTATCATCGGAATCTTTAATTTTAATCTTGTAGATGCTTTATTCGGAACCGGCTCCGCCTTTTCCAGAATCATCTACACACTCGTTGGTATCGCCGGACTGTACCTGATCTCCTTCTACGGTCTGATCTGCAACGAGGACTAGCCGAACACGCAAAAAATCCCCCTTATGGTTGTGTGCCCTCTTCATATGCTGGTTCTTCCACTAACAATGACCTGCTGCGTTTTCTGCATGTTGCACATGCCTGACCCGTAAATACTCCTGTGCCAACTCGCCTTCGGCTCAGACAGGCACCCGTATTTACTGGCAATGTGCACCATACAACGAAAGCCTCGCATATGTCATATTTTAGTGAAAGAACCAGCATACAAAGAGGGATTTACGATCCACAATGGGAGATTTTTTCTGCTATTGATATTTCCACTATGATAAACTCGCGAATGTTTTTTCATAGTGAAAACACCAACACTCGAAACTGGATAAATCCCTGTATATCGAATGGTGTATTTTTCTGTTTATCTTTTTATTACTCATTTACATATAGCAACAAAACGCCCACCAAACAAATCTGATCTGGTACCTGCTCTATTATAATATGACATTAGCGAGGATTTCTTGATGAATTGCACATTGTCAGCGAATGTGGGTGCTTGTCTGAGTCCGAAGGACGAGTTAGCACAAGAGCATGAGCGGATAAGACATGTGCAATGAATAGAAACCGCAGCAAGTCATTTATAATAGGGTAGGTACCAGATCAGATTCATTTGGTTGGCATTTTGCCATCGTTAAAATAAAAATTCTTCGACAACGCAGCGGATCAGGCAGTAGATGATGACCACGATCATAAGCGGGGTAAGCAGGCGAAGCTTTTTGCCATTTTCATCGTACCGATTAAAAGGTTCCGTGAATACAGAGGTGAAACTCTCCATTCTGCCATTTATAGTCGCAAGCAGATAAATAATTCCTGCTGATATTACAGTGCCAACCAGCGCCATAGGTATATATGCCCGGATGGTGCTGAGCAGCATCGTCTGTGTTACTTCTGTATTTTCCGCCTGATCTTTTAACATCGGAATGATATTTGCAATATGCTTTATAACAACAGAAAAACCATTGATCAGAAAATGCATGATCATTGTTGGAATAATGCTTCCGGTTGCTTCTACGACAAAACCGAAGACCAAACCGATCATGATCGCATATGCCATCTGATTAAAATTCATATGCATCAGTCCAAATAAAAAGCCTGACATCAATATTGCCTTTAATCTGCCGGCTTCATGAAAGCTTCCGAACATGACGCCACGATACGCCAGTTCCTCTATCACACACGGCAAAAATGCCATGAAAAAAAGCGAAGTTCCAAGTGTATTATGATCAACCAGTGCTGAAGCTGCATGGCTGATCTCATTTCGCACAAATAACATTGAGATTGCATTTAACAATGTAATAAGTGGCTCCATAAACAGAACCAGCGGTGGAAGCAGCAGGAGTGTCAACGGATGAAATCTCCTAAACCAGATGATATCCTTTACGTGCTTTCTCATGATGAACAAATATAACACCGTTGGTACAAATATCAGACTCTGACTGAATAATATGTTTTGTTTTATCGTGATGCCGGAAAACAGATCTGTAAATAACGCCAGCACCGTTACGATCTCATACACTACGATCAATGCTGTAAACAAACATTCAGCTCCAAAAATTTTCTTTCTTGTCTCCATATACCCTCTTATAATAATGCGGCAGATATCATTCATATATCTGCCACACCATCATTTTAAAATCTTTATTTATACAACTGCTACTGCTTCGATCTCAATCAGTACGTCTTTTGGAAGTCTTGCAACTTCTACACAGGAACGTGCAGGGAAATCTTTGTTGAAATATTCTTTGTAAATATCGTTGATAATTGAGAACTGGTTCATATCCTTAATAAATACTGTAGTCTTTACAACCTTGTCACAGGATGAACCGGATGCCTCGATCAGATTCTTCAGATTTGAGATTGCCTGTTTTGCCTGAACTGTGATATCTCCTTCTACTAACTGATTCGTTGCAGGATCGATTGGAACCATTCCTGACGTAAATAAAAATCCATTAGCAACGATTGCCTGTGAATATGGTCCGATTGCCTGCGGTGCTTTCTCTGTGCTGATTATCTTCTTATCCATTTTTACATCCTCCTGAAATCTTATATATTGAATATTTTATCGTGTAATTCTACTTCGCATATTCTATGAATTGTGAAAAATCATCCCTTGTAAGCAAATGCCTACATCTCCATAATGATCTCTCTTGCCAGACTCTCCGGTATGGCTTTTGCGTACTGATCACCATCAAATACCTCGATTGCGCCGATTCCATGCTGTAAAACGAAACGCAAATGTCCGTCTCTGACCTTCTTATCGGTATACAGCTTCTTAACCAGAGCGTCACGGTCAATATAATCCGGAATCTCCGTTGGAAGATCTGCCTGCTTCAACATGGCAATCATAGCTGCTTCATCCTCTGCTGTACAGTAGCCAAAATGTTCTGCCATCTTCACCTCTGCAACCAGACCGATCGCAACGGCCTCTCCATGCAACAGCTTATAATCACTGACTGTCTCGATGGCTCTTCCAACCGTATGTCCAAGGTTCAAGACCTCACGCAAGCCGCTTTCCCGCTCGTCCTTCATAACGACCTGATATTTGATCTCGCAGTTCTTCTCCGCGATATGTCTGCATACCTCATCCTTTACTGCAAGCACATCTTTGATATGCTCTGACAGATAATCGAAGAATTCCCTGTCTGCAAGGCAGGCATGCTTGATCGTCTCTGCAAGACCTGAAGATAACTGCCGCTGTGGAAGTGTCTTCCATGTTGCGATATCCAGATATACCTTCTGCGGCTGATTAAACAGTCCGATCAGATTGGTTGCAAGCGGTGTATCGACCGCTGTCTTTCCTCCCACAGATGCATCCGCTGCCGCAAGTAATGTCGTTGCATAATTGATAAATGGAATTCCTCTACCATAGGTTCCGGCTACAAATCCTGCAAGGTCTGTTACCACGCCACCGCCAACGGCGATAATGCAGCAATCTCTCCGATATCCCTTTGCAAGCATGGTATCTTCTACATACTCCTTTGTCGCTCTGGTCTTGCTCAGTTCTCCTGCCGGAAAACTTATAAGATCTGTCTTGTATCCTGCTTCTTCAAGCATCTTATAAATCTTGTCCGCATATAGCTCTTTTACATTACTGTCTGTGACTACTACGAATTTGGATATTTTTCCAACCAGACCAGCCTTCAGATCATCGATCAGCTTCTGTTCCAACTCATATCCGATCTCGATCTCATAGCTGTCGTCTACTACTTTTTTTAATTCAACCTTGAAATTACTCATATTCATCCTTTCATTTCCTGGTACTTTTCAGCCATATAACATGCATAGCTGTCTTTTTGGTTCTCCTGAACATTCCTGCTCATTTATGAATCCGTTATTTGATGATAATGTTTTTCTCTGTGATCTGAATCTTACCCTCTTTTAACAAATGTCCGACCGCACGCTTAAATGCATTCTTGCTGAGTCCGAACTCTTTCTCGATCACTTCTTTATCTGCCTTGTCATTAAATGGTAAAGTTCCTCCATAGCTTTCGATGATATTGTATACCATCTCGCTGTCATTGTTGATCTGCTCACGGATCGGCTTCTGTAAACTCAGATTGAGTTTGCCGTCTTCTCTGACATTTGCCACACGGGCTTCTACTGTCTCACCCACATTGATCCGGGAATGGATCTCCTTCATCGGAATCAGGGCTGAATAACGATTATCAACCGCAACAAAGGCTCCAAGATTCTGATTAAATTCAAATACCGTTCCGCTTACCGCATCTCCTGCCTTATATGGGGACTGTGTCTCCAGATAGGCATATACTTTCATGCTGACGCACAAACGCTTGGAACGATCCTCATACATCCGGACCAGATACGACTGACCTTCCCTTACCTTGCTTGTCTGCTCTTTAAAAGGAAGCAGGATATCTTTTTCCAGTCCCCAGTCCATAAATGCACCGATGCCTGTCACATTGACACATTTTAATACTGCAAGTTCTCCCATCGTTATGATCGGATGATTTGTTGTTGCGATCAGACGATCTGCGGAATCACGATAAATAAATACATCTAACTGATCTCCCATTCTTGTTCCCGCAGGTACCTGTTTCTTCGGAAGCAGAACTTCCTCGTCATCGTATTTTTTCTCGGCAAGGTAAATGCCGAAATCTTTCTCTTTTACAACCTCTAAATGGTTCCATTCGCCAATCTTGATCATGCTGTCTGTCTCCCCGTTCTCTTTGTTTTAAATTCTACTATACATCTGGTCTGATCTTCCTCATCTGCAAATACAAACTGTATCAGATCATCTCTTTCTGCTTTCTTTATTACGATACATTCATCTTTTACAAACTGCCGCTTATACTCGCTTCTGATCTGACAGATCATGTCATCCGAATCGATATATTCCAACGCCAGCGCAATATATGCTTCATTATTCATGTGGTTATTCGAATCAATCTGATAAGGCAGAACAACCCTTCTGTCTGTCTCTTCCATGCCTTCGATCAGCCGGATCTTTCTCGGAGCATATTCCATCGGAAGCTTTTCTGCAAGAGGATATGCTTCTCCTACTTCAGGCTCAATTCTTACAGGACGAAGCGTATCAGTATCAATATAACTCCACTGAGAAGCTGCCTGTACAATATTCGCTCCATTCTCATCCCGAATAACTATATTACGATATCCCATGGAACCTTTAAAATCATATGCCCAGGTTCCAACCCTGATCTTCTCCTGTAACACCGGATACCGCTCCACATCGATCTGCCATGAGATCAGAAACCATGCCCGGTTATGGTCCTTCAGATATTCAATTCCAATTCCTGCCTGTTCTGAATCAAAGATCGCACAATCCTGAAAGTAATTTGCTATCGTTGCCGCATTTGCTTCCGGTCTTCCATGCGTTTCGCTGTATCTTACGATCGCATCAAAACTGTACATATGTATTCTCCATTTCCTATTATAATGTCATCTCCACAAGTGCTCCCATTATACAACAGCCGGGCTATTATTTCTACCTGGATTTTCTATTTCCATTGATTTTTATTCTCAAATTTTACGTATACATTGCGTATAAATAACTTTTTGTAATTTTTTTAAAAAAGTGCTTGCTTTTTTCAAACTGTTATAATATAATATCATCTGTTGACAGCAATGGGCTATCGCCAAATGGTAAGGCACTGGACTCTGACTCCAGCATTTTCAAGGTTCGAATCCTTGTAGCCCAGCTCTTAAGAACCAGATGTGATCTGGTTCTTTTTTTGTTATGGCGACGAGTCAAGTGCGGCATGCTTGCATGGCTGCATTTGACGACCGCTAATCATTGAGTCGTTAGACGAGAGGAACCTGATTGCACAAAATTGTTTTCAATTTGACGACCGCTAATCATCGAGTCGTTAGACGAGAGGTACCTGATTGCAATTAAAGGGAAAGGGACCGCCGTCTTACAGGCAGTCCCTTGTATTTATGAATATTTTTTTGTGAAAAAAACAACAACTTAAATTTCGGATGTCTTAGGAGCTATCTTCTCTCCCTTTCTTATTGTAACAAAATTGTAACACATTTTTAATTTTTGTGCAATGTCCATTTTTACTAATTTATCGGGAATTTATTTTACTTTTATGTATGAATCCTCTAATGCTTTCAAATATATTGTATATTTCATTTTATATTTTCTATTCTGCATCCGGCAGTCCCAAAAGCTGCAATGCATTTTCTCCAAGGATCTTTTTCTTGTCTTCATCTGATAACGGAAGTGCCTGTATGTCCTTTATGGCTCGCTTCTGATCTGTCCACGGACTGTCTGTTCCAAATACGATCCGGTCTGCTCCATGTGCTCTGATCAGTTTCAGGAACATCTCCTCCGATGCCAGCTTCCAACGATGTTCAGCACCCGAAAGCCATGCAATCTCTCCATAAGAAAATGCTGTATCCATATATACATTTCTTCCGCACAGCTTAGCAAGTACCTCGTCCCAGAGATTCCAGCCACCCATATGTGCAAGAACGAGCCGCTCCGGCTGAACCTCATCTAATACTTCACACACCATGTCCGGTGTACAATGTGTTACAGAGGGAAGTCCGATATCTACTCCGGCATGAACCACAACGACCAAACCAAGCTCTGTTGCATAACTGATGATCCGTTTATAACGGATATCATTGAACATGGCATCCTGATAATCCGGATGCAGCTTAATTCCCTTTAATCCGGCAGACTTGATACCATTTAAAATCTCTTTATAGTTATCATTTCCGGGATGGATTCCGCCAAATGACCAGACGCCACTACCCGTAAACTGGGCTGTTACTGTCTTTGCCACGGCATTGATCCGCTCCACCTGATGTGGTGCAGTTACAACAGGAAGGACAACAGAGATATCAACACCGCTTTGCGTCATTGAATGCTGCAAGCCTGCAAGTGTACCATCTGATGCCGGCTTTGTCTTTGATCTACTTACTAACAGTTCAAGTGTCTTTGAAGCTATTTTATCCGGATATGTGTGAGTATGAAAATCTACGATCATCTTTTATTCCTTTTCTTATCTTCTCCCTGCCACCCTGTATTTAGGGTAACACCCACGTTTTCATTTGACAATATTAAATTTTTCAGAAAATTATTAATTTCTTTCGCACTTTTCTATATAAAATGCCAAATTATATCGCCTGCCGGTTCCATGTTACACCGCATTTCACCGATATATGTAAATATTAAATCTTTTCTATCGTATTGAAAATCCGATCATTTTAGAGTATCTTAGTTGAGAATAAACTAGAAACAGAAAGGGCTGCTCCGGCAGTTTTATACATTATGGCTGGAAAAACAAAAAAGAAACTGACCGTTACACAGATGCGGTCTGTCATAAAATTCCTGATCGGTGTTAACATCGTCCTGCTCATCGCCGTTATCGTTCTGTCCGTCCTGTTGGCGGTCAGTCGGTCAAAAAGCAGCAAGGATGCTGTCTCGATCATAAAACCGGACGGAAAATACACAGTCTGTCTGGATCCGGGACATGGCGGTTCCGACATCGGGGCAACCGGAATTAATAATATTCATGAAAAAGACGGAAACCTGAAGCTTTCCTTAAAGGTTGCAAAACTATTAAAGAAAAACGGAGTAAAAGTTGTCATGACGCGTGATGATGATTCTACCGTTTCTTCCGAAGAACGTGCTACGATTGCAAATGACTGCGACGCTGATCTCTATCTGGCACTCCACAGGAACTACGCAGCAAATCCTGAGGCCTGTGGTGTAGAAGCATGGATCTACAGCTCCGGTTCCGAAAAGAACCATGCGATCGCAGAAACCATCCTGTCCAATCTGGAAAAGGTCGGAATCTCCGATAACCGTGGTGTCCGTACCGGAACACAGTTTGACAGTGACAACGATTACATCGTTATCAAACAGACAAATATGACAAGTCTGATCATCGAGATGGGCTTTATCAGCAACGAAAAAGACGTAGAGCTTTACGATGATAACATGGACGATTACGCTGCCGCGATCGCAAACGGCATAATAGAATGGCTCAACGAATATCAATAAAACAATATGTATATAAAAGCCGGTATGAACAATCTGCCTGCCGGTACTATGAACATCACGTTTGCCTGCCTTCTTTCATGCAATTTTATATGCATATGTCTCCGCTGCGATAAAGTCGTTTGCAGCTCCGACATAGCACAAAATTGCATAAAAATCAGTCGGCCGCTCTATGGATGTTTCATAGCACCGGCAGACAGACCGTTCATACCGGCATTTTATCTATTAATTATTTTATTGTTATGGTTGTTACCGACCGAATATCAGAAACAGAACTTCCGATATAGATCGTATAACTTCCTGCTATGACCTTCCACGCATCCGTCTTATCATCAAAATGACGGAATGCATCGGCTGTCAATTCAAATTCCGCATACTTTGTTTCTCCCGGTGCAAGTGATAACTTGCAGAAGCCCTTCAACTCCTTCACAGGATTCTCCGGACTTACTTCCGTTTCTCCGACATACAGCTCTACCGTCTCTTTTCCGGCAAGCTTTCCGGTATTTGTTACCGGGATCTGTACCTTGAATGTCTGACCATCCGACTCTTTTACCTGCATATCCCCATAGGAAAATGCCGTATAAGATAATCCATGGCCAAATGGGAACTGTACCGGGATCTGATATTTGTCATAATACCGATATCCGACAAATACACCTTCTCTGTATGTCTCCGTCAATTTCGCATTCATTCTTTCATGCTCTTCTTCCGTTAAGGTTCTTCCGGGGAAATCTCCAAAAACCATCGCCGGTATCTGATCAAGAGATTTCGGCATGGTCATCACAAGTTTACCGGATGGATTAACTTCACCAAACAGGATTTCACCGAGTGCTCTGCCACCTTCCATTCCTGCATAACTCATCCATACAATCGACTTTGCATCATCAATCCATGCACTCATATCGACCGGATTTCCCGCCATCATGACAATGATCATATTCGGATTCACTTTTAAAAGTTCCGTGATCAGTTCATCCTGATGATATGGAAGCTTCAGATCCGGTCTGTCGTATCCTTCTTCATCTGTATCATGATTTAAACCGCCAACAAAGATCACATCATCATATTCAGAAGCAAGTGCAACCGCCTCTTCACGAAGTGCCTTCTGGATCTTCTGTCCTTCCGGATCATTTCCTTCATAAGCCCCCTGCTCCGATGCCAGTTCATCCAGACTTACCTCCTGCCAGTTCAGTACCTGCTGTCTGTTCTTATCCGGCACATAATAACCTTCTGCATAGGTCACTTCGCAATTACCGCCAAGCTCCATCTTAATACCAAGCAGTGGATTGATCTCATAAAGTGCCGCAATCTCCGCACTTCCGCCACCATTTGAATGAAGCTTTGTTGCATTATGTCCGATCACCAGAAGCCGATGTGTCTTCTCAGGTGCTAGCGGCAGTCTCTGTTCTTCATTCTTTAACAGTACAATTGATTCTCTGGCTGTCTCTAACACTGCATCCTGATGTGCTGAAGTATCATAACTTCCTTTCTTCCGGCTCCGGTCACGAACCGCATAGACAGCCGGCTTCTGTTCCGTGCAGCCAGCGGATATAGCCGTCTGTTCATTGTCCCCACTTTCGACTTCTACAATATCTATCATCTTGACACGAAGCATGAATCGGAGAATACTCTTTACTTTTTCATCAACTCTTTCCTCTTCGATCTCACCATTTCTTACCGCATTTAACAATGGATCTGCCATGCAGTATTCATCGAAGTTTGCATAGATTGACATCTCTACATCGATCGGGCTTTCTGCTGCGGCCTTTGTATCGTGGATGCCACCCCAATCCGAAACGATCAGGCCGTCATAATTCCATTCTTTCCGCAGTATCTCACCGAGCAGTTCATTATTTTCACAGCAATGAACCCCACGGAACAGATTATAAGCACCCATAATAGATCTTACCTTTGCTTTCTTTACTGCTGCTTCAAATGCAGGCAAGTATATCTCACGGAGCGTTCGTTCATCGATCTCGACATTCACCCAGTTCCGCTCTGTTTCCTGATTATTAACAGCAAAATGTTTCACACAGGCACCCACATCAGAACTCTCGATCCCTTCGATCACCGGAACCGCCATCTCTGATATCAGATATGGATCTTCACTGAAATACTCAAAATTTCTTCCACAAAGTGGCGTCCGCATGACATTGACACCCGGCGCAAGTATGATATCCTTGCCACGTCCTCTGGCTTCCTCTCCAAGTACCGTTCCTGATTTTCCTGCCAGTTCCCGGTTCCAGGTTGCAGCGATCGCACTGTTACTCGGACAATATGTAACTCCATCATCATTATGTCCGGCTCTGCCCCAGTTATCATTAAAGAATTCGAACCGCACCCCTGTCGGGCCGTCCGACATCACGATTGGGGGGATTCCAAGTCTTTCTACTGCCCCGGTGCGGAACAGACCCGCACCATGGATCATCTTTATTTTCTCTTCTAATGTCAGTTCATTTACTAACTGATCGATCTTTCTTTCATAATCTTTGTGAAACATCGTATTTTTCCTTTCTGTCCAGATATTTACAACCCTTATCTGCAAACGATACGGTTGCTGCAGACTGTAAGAACCGTTGTGCCGGCTTTCACTTCAAGTTTCGTCCCTTGTGCTCCTCTAGATTCTACTTTTTATCCTCTATTCTCTGCTCCACACATAGCAGTATGCCTGTGTTCTCGCTGCAAATTTCGCTTTCTTAAGAAGTTCTCTGACTTCTGCCTTTGTATACCAGTCGGCTTCGATCTCTTCTAATGTAGAGGTACTCTTATGGAACTCTCCCCGTGCCTTTCCAACAACGCAGACATTTGTTTCATTTGAAAAACCGACCGCACTGTAGCTGGTTCCGATGAAATCATCGATCTCATATAATTCCAGCCCTGTCTCCTCACGAAGCTCACGCTTCGCACTCTCCTGCGGCGTCTCACCCGGATCGATCAGACCTGCCGGGAAGTTATATACCCATTCTCCCGGCGCAAGACGGAATTCCTTATCGATCAGTATCTTCTCGCCGGTCTCATCCGTAGCAATGATCACAACTGCATCTGCCATTTTGCCATGCAGTCCTTCAAAATCCGTAATGTCACCATTCCGGCTGATCATCTCATATACCTTCTTCTGATGATCCACTGTCTCATATGTTATATCATAGCGGGTAATAAATTTACCTTCGCATTTCTTTTCTACTTTTTTGAATTGCATTTTCAAATAACACCTTTCAAGTACTAATATTATAAACCGAAGCCGGCATAACAAGATCCATATGATCCGTAACAGAAGCGCTTATGTCTTTCCTTTAAGGAACCTCAACATCAAATCGGAATTTTGTATAAGCAGGATTCAGATAACTCATGGTAAACTCTACAATATTATAATCTGCATCCGCACCCTGATAATCGATCTTATAAATCGCAGTTCCACGTTCCACCTGCAGCAGCTCTGCGAGCCGTTCATTTGCCTCACATATGACCAGCTTCTGTACAAAATGGCATGGCATATGTCCTTTTGCTTCCATATAATCATATAAAGACACTTTGGCGAAATCAAATTCATCCAAATCATCAAAATATTTTATCGGTACATATGTATACTCCACTGCAAATGGTATATCACCCTCTGATCGTACCCGGTAAATTCCATATATCATCTCATCATCCGAAATTCCAAGCTTATATCCCAGATATTTACTTCCTGTGATCTCACCGGTTCCGAGAAGGCGGTTTTTTACCTCCATTCCACCCTTACGGAGCGTCGCTGTGATGCCGGTATTTCCTGCTTCATTTGAATTATCCAGATCGATCTTTTTCTTATCTCTTTGTGCAACATACGTTCCGGAACCCGGTTTACAAACCAGATATCCTTCTTCTACAAGCTTACTGATCGCACGTTTTACGGTCATACGGTTCACACCATAGGCTTCCGCCATTTTTCTCTCACTTGGTATTGCTTCACCCGGCAGATATTTTTTTTCATCTATTTTCTTGATAATAGAATCCTGTAATTGAATATATAATGGCATTCTATAATCCATGGAGCACCTCCTCCATCTTTTGCTTAATGACAGGATCTTCTTTTTCAAATGCGACCCATTCTTTATTGATCACCGATTGCAGATATTCCAGAACCTCACCTTTCTCGTCATATGTGATTCCCTCTTTTTTTACAAGAGCAGTCAGCTTGTCAACATTCAAGGCTTTGGCTTCATTTTCATCAGCATATACAATTCCGATTGTTAATTCCTGTTTTTTGGGAATATGATGATATTCCTGAATCAAAATATCAAATAACGAATTATCTTCCAGATCAAACCGCATCAGCTTAGGAGCCTTGCTTTCCGGTATATATGAATATTCTATGGTGATCGGAACAGCCCTGTCTTCTTCTACGACCATACGGATACGGGTAATTTTGAATAACGGAGTTCCTAACGGAAGCTTAATACTTTTATTCAGTTCCTTATCTACTTCCACACGCTCAAACGCCAACAGTCTGCTTCTTGTTTGTGCCCCCATCTTTTCCAGTTTTTCACTGAATGATCGAATTCGGTCAAGATTGGATATCATTCTTCTGTGGGCTATGTAGTTGCCGCTCCGTTCCCTGCATTCTATGATCCCTTCATCCTCTAATAATTTATATGCAGATCTGACGGTAGCTCTCTGTACCCCAAACTGTTCAGCCAGATCCCGTTCAGATGGGAGTTTTTCTCCTTCTTTCAGTTTATTTTTCATAAAGTAAAATTTTAATTCATACGCAATAAGCTCATCTTTATTCATCAATTTCATGGCAAACTCCCTCCTGTACTCTATTAAGTATAGCAACTTTTCCAAACGCAAACAAGCAGGAAATGTCAGTTTATAAGACCAAAAACAGACCCGTACATGTGCGGATCTGTCTCTGTATACTTTTTATAACTCTCTTATTTTTTTCCTTAACGGAAGTATCATACCCGGTGCAACTGATAACTCATCAATGTTCATCTGTAAAAACCTTTCTGTCAGACTTAGATCGGCTGCAAGTTCACCGCATATTCCAATCCACTTTCCTTCTGCATGAGCATTCTCTGCTGCCATTTGGATCATAGATAACACCGCCGGATGGTGTGAATCATAGAAGGAATCCAGATTCCGGTTCTGACGATCAATTGCCAGAGTGTACTGCGTCAGATCATTTGTTCCGACACTAAAGAAATCCACTTCCTTTGCCAGCTCTCTGCTGATCATAACCGCAGCCGGAGTCTCAATCATTATACCTGTTTCAATCTGATCGGAAAATGCTATTCCATCTGCACGAAGTCCGGTCTTCACCTCGTCCATTATCTCTTTAATACGACGAACCTCTGATACCGAAATGATCATCGGAAACATGATCGCAATCTGGCCATACGCGGATGCTCTGAAAATAGCTCTAAGCTGGGTCTTAAATAATTCGGGTCTGGTCAGACATATCCTGATCGCACGGAACCCCATTGCCGGATTATCCTCTTTTTCCAGATTAAAATATCCAACCTGTTTATCTGCTCCGATATCCAACGTACGGATGATCACCCTTTTTCCGGCCATCATTTCCGCTACCTGTCTATAAGCTGCAAACTGCTGTTCCTCTGTTGGATAAGTTTCATTTTCCAGATATAAGAATTCGCTTCTGAATAACCCGATACCACCGGCATCATTTCGGAGTGCCGCTCCTACATCTGATACATTGGCAATATTGGCATAAAGGTTAATCTTCTGCCCGGATCTGGTTACATTTTCTTTGCCCTTCAATGTCTCCAGAAGCTCACGCTGTTCCTGTTCGACAGCTTGCTTTTTTCTCATGGCAACAAGGATTTCTTCATCCGGATCAATATAGATCTTTCCTTCCTGACCGTCTACGATTGCAAGTCTTCCGTCATATTTCGGTGTTAATGTATCACCGATTCCTATAACAGCCGGAATATTCATGGTTCTGGCAAGAATCGCTGTATGGGAATTTGCCGAGCCTTCCACTGTAATAAATGCCAGCACCTTATCTTTATCAAGCTGAACAGTCTCGCTTGGTGCCAGATCATCTGCCGCGATGATTACCTGCTCCGTCATTTCAAATGAAGCATTCTGTTTTTTTGCAAACTGGGAAAGGAGCCTGTTCGATACATCCTTTACATCTGCTGCCCTTCCCTGCATATAGGCATCATCCATCGCTTCAAAGATTGCTGCATAATTATCAGATGTGACACCTATTGCATATTCAGCATTTACCTTTTGTGTATTTATAATATTCTCTACAGAATCATTATAATCCGGATCCTCAAGCATTAACTGATGTGCTTCAAAGATCATGGCATTTGCTTCTCCCACATCAGTAAGTGCCTTGTCATATAACTGCTGCAATTCAGAAAGTGCTTTTTCCTTTGCAGTCCGGAAGCGGCGTATTTCCGCCTCCGGATCATCGACATGACGTCGTTTTATCTGGATTTCGTTCCTTTTAAAGAATTGTATCTTCCCGATAGCAACTCCGCCAAATACACTTTTACCCTGTAATATTACCATATTGTCACCTCTTTAAAATCCGATCCTTTTACAGATGTTCCTGAACGAACGCTTTCAGGTTTGCTGCATCTTCTGCCTCGTTTTCACCTTCTACTTTTATCAGGATCTCCTGACCTTTTTTTGCTCCCAGACTCATAACTGCCATAACTCCTTTTGCGTTTACGGTTCTGGATCCAAATGTTACGGATACTGTGCTCTTACATTTTGCAGCAGCCATAACAAACTGTGAAGCCGGTCTGGCATGAAGTCCCTGCTCATCTGTAATTACATATGTGAATTCAACCATAATAACCGCCTGACCTTTTTAATATTCAAACTGACGATAGTAACGTCTGAATTCCAGACTATGTCCTGTATTCTGCTCATAATGAATAGCAAGTCGTTCTGTTAATATCGCGGTAATGATCATCGGAGAGCAGATTACACGGAACTCATCATCGATACCATCCAGAATGTAATCCTTGGTATCAATAATAACAGCTTTCTTTGTATGTTCTTTTACAAATCGTTCTACTCTTTCATCTAATGGTCGATATTCGTCCTCACCTTTTATTACAAATACCGGAACTCTGTCATCAACTAACTCCAATGGTCCATGGAAGAAATCAGCAGATGAAACAGTCTTTGTACGAACCCACTGCATCTCCTCTAAGATACACATTGTAAAGAGATAGGTCTCACCCCAAAGGACACCGGAGCCTGTAAACATTGTATATGGTTCATGTGCATATGTCTTTGCGATCTCGATCGCTCTTGGCTCAAATTTTTCTCTTACCGCAAGGAGATCCTTAAACAGATTTTCCATCTGATCTGCCCATCTGTCATAATGTGGAAATTCTCCTCTGTTCTTTAAGATACGGAGCATTACAAAATAGTATAATAAGTAAGAATGCTCACAGTCACCACATGCATTATAAATCGGGTCTGTCAGCAGATTTGCTAAAGGAGTTGTCTCATCCTTTGTAAATCCATATACATTGATTCCCTGATCCTTACAATATTTTACTGCCTTCAAGATCTCCATAGTATTGCCTGATGCAGAAGAGGTAAATACAAGAGTCTTATCTGTAATATGTTTTTTATTTTTTACCAGAAACTCACCTGCATTTTCAAGATAGATTGGAAGATCTGTATATTTCTTGGCTACTTCTACAACCGGATACCATTCTGCCCATGTTCCACCGATACCAATCATACATACGCTGTCATATTCCTTTGCCGTGATCCGGTCAATCAATGCCTCAACCTCTCCTCTTAATGAGTATGTCTTTGCTCCGTCCTTTAAATATTTCTCTGCGTCAAATTTTTTTAATGCCATAGTTCTTTCCTCCTGTTATTTTTTATTCCCCTATAATAGTTATATAAATTGTTCTATATTGCGGTCCATCATATTCACACAGATATATGTCCTGTGCACTTCCACTTTTCAGCTTTCCATCTATAACCGGGAATACACAATGATTTCCGGTCAGATGGGCTTTTAAATGTCCGGTCGGATTGCCTGCCATCGCACCGTAGGTATCTAACAGCCTTCCATGGGCATATTCTCCGTCCTCAGGAACAAGTCTTTCCATCAGATGCCCAATATCATATTCCAGGCACTCCAGTCCTTCATTAACTGCAATTCCTGTTGTCGTATGTGCTGTTATAACATATACAACACCATTTCTGATTTTGCTTTTTTCTACAACCTGCCTGATATCATCTGTAATTTTCACCAGACAGTTATATTCTTTTGTCAGCACCTCTATACTGCTATGTGTTACCATCATACCTCCAATCCCAGAAACTCAATCGCGTTCTGTCCAAATATCAGATCCTTGGTAGATTCTCTTATATCCATAGCTTCTATAGCCTTTTTCATTCTCCGCATCTCTAACCGCGGATCATCAGAGCCAAACATGATCTGATGTCTGAAGCTTCGATCGATCCAGTGCGGTCCCATATCCACTTCGAATACCTTGTGATAAAACTCCGGGGCTGTATCAAAATACAGGAATGCTGTATCCGCATAAACATTTCTGTATTTGAGCATCAGCATACAAGTTTCCTGCACCCATGGCCATCCGCAATGTGCAAGACAGATTCGAAGCTTTGGATGTCTGTATGCTGTTTCTTCAAACTCAACCGGCCTCGCATATTTAGATAAGGTATCCGGCTCTACCGACATTCCGCAATGAAACACGATCGGTTTATTATACTTCTCGCATATCTGATATATCGGCTCCATGTATTCATCTCCCGGATAGAACTTCTGCTTTGACGGATGAAGCTTCAGGCCTGCCAGATGATACTCTGCAAATGCTGTTTCAAGTATCTCTGTCGCATCCGGCCTGTGAGGATCTACACTGGCAAATCCGATAAAACGATCCGGATATGTTGCTGTCAATTCCTTTATCTGGTCATTTGTTCCTAGTATGCCTCCATATTCCGTAGTCAGATCCAGTGGAAGCAAAACCGCTTTATCCACTCCGGAACAATCCATCAAGGTTAACAGTGCATCAACCGGGATCTGATCCGTCTTGTATAAGCCATACATCTTTTTTGCAAATTCATTCTGATATTCCGTTTTGCATACCGGCTCTAAAAATGCAGGATGTACATGCATATCAATTACTATTTTTTTCACCTTACTACTACCTCCTTTTTAACCAAGGAAGCCAAAGAATGCTCCTGCTATTCCAAGTACAAGCATGATCAACATAATAAGCAACGGATTAACCTTCTTCTTCAATAACCAGTAAGTAACTCCAAATAGCAACAGCACCGGAAGGCCCGGGACAATGCCATTTAACAGATCCTGAATTGTACTTGCTTCTTCGCCGCTTCCGATCTTCGTTACAAAATTAATCGACGTCATATCCATCGTCATGCCGCCAACTACCATGATACCCATGATAGAGGCTACTTCCATAACTACCTTCATCAAACCGGATTCAACAATCTTTGCCATGGATTCACGACCCATTTTATATCCAAGGAATACTCCAAACCATCTGCAGAGATATGCCGGAATGTTAAAGATCAAAAGGAAGAGAATAGGTCCGAGAATGTTCCCCTGCAAGGCAAGTGAACATCCGATTCCTGTTGCGATTACCTTGATCGTGCCCCAGAACAGAGAATCGCCGATTCCTGCTATAGGTCCCATTAATGCTGTTTTTACTGCGCCAATCGAATCTGTATCAAAATCTGCATCCTGTGCATTTTCCTCTTCCATTGCGGCTGTGATACCCATCTGAAATGTTGCAAGATAATGGCTGGTCTGATATAACGTCAGATGACGCTTCATAGCAGCTGCCAGATCCTTCTTATCCGGATACAGTTTCTTTAAAACCGGATACATGGAAAAACAAAATCCTACATTTCCCATTCGTTCATAATTCCATGTATGTTCATATGTGATCTCTCTTAAAAACACCTTTGTGAGATCTTTTTTCGTAACTACCTTATCGTAGTCTGCATGTATCTTAGAACTCATCAAAATCACCTCCGTTATCTGCGTTTTCAACTACCGGTACTTCCCCCTGTTGCTTGTCTCCGAATATGCCGAATGTTACTCCGATTATCACAATAAGTACGGCAAAAATCGCAACTCCTGTTGTGGATATTCCAAGGTATGATACCAGGAAAAAGCCAAGGAAGAAAAATGGTGCAACCTTGCGATTCATCATCTGCTGTGCAAGCATTGCAAAACCAAGTGCAGGAAGCAGTGCTGCTGTTATATCCATACCGGACTGAACAAATTCAGGTATTTTACCAAGAAGTGCTGTTACTGCATCACTGCCAAAATAAAATGCAAGTGGGATGCAGACAATACCAAAAAGATTCTGAAGATATCCTGCGATCAGATAATCTCTGTTAAATGCCCGTATATTACCTTTTTCAGCATCACGGTCACATTTGTGGATCATAACAAGCATCAACGGCTGGCAGATACCGGTATTTGCCGCAAGCATTACGGTTGCGATCGGAATACCAAGTACTAAAGCTGTTTCCGCTCCGGCTCCTGACTGAATCGCAAGTGAAACACCGAGCACAGTGCCTGCGATCAGATCCGGCGGATTATATGCACCGATCGATACGGCTCCTACAAGTGCAAGTTCCATAGTTGCACCCATAATAATACCGGCCGGAAGGTTTCCCATTACCAGACCTACTAACGGTCCAAGAACGATCGGCCGCTGCAGGCAGCTTGTACCAAGCAGCCATTCTGAATAACCAAGCAGGCCGATCAGAAAAATAAGTATTGTTTTTAATATCATAATCTGTCCCTCCATTCATCCGTTAAAACAGCGATTTGCATTTAATTACTTTATCAGCCGGGATCATCTGAATAAATACATCAACGCCATCATCAACCATCTCTTTTACCAGAGCCAGCTCGGCTGCATCCATATATGCGCTTCTACCATATAATTTTGCATTTTCATGGTATGCAATGTTGCCGATATTTAATGTCTTTTCTCCTGTAGCTTCAATGATTGCTTTGGCTATTTCTACCGTTTCACAGATGATAAATAATTTATATTTATCAGTTACCCCGCTTTTCAATGCCTCTACAGCTTCCGCTGTATTTTTTACTACAACCTTTGTTCCGGATGGTTTCGCCATCTTTAGTGCGTTTAATCTCAGCGGATCATTTTTAACCGTGTCACTTACCAGCAGCAGGCAATCTGCCCCTAATGATGCTGTCCATGATACTGCTACCTGTCCATGTAAGAGACGATAATCAACGCGAATTGATTTAATCATATAAACCTTCTCCTTTCTTTTCTGTCAATACACAGATTAAAAATCTTCATCATCATACGTTGCATTTACTGTATTACAATAAACCATCATATCTTTAGCCTCTGCAACCGCACTTTCAATTACAGATGCCGTATCCTGATCCTCTGCACTCAGCAGGATACCGATCACTGCAGCCAGATTCACACCGGCAACAACATGTATCCTTGGATCAGACAATAATGCGGATGCATTATTATTCACACTTCCGCCTAAAAGATCTGTCATTATCACAATCTCTGCCTCTGAATTCGCTTCAACAATTCTCTTTAATTCCGGAAGCGGATCCGGGCATTCATCTGTATAAGCATTGATACAGGTCAGATTTTCCTGTGTACCTGCCAGCATTTCAATCGTTGTCAACATTCCTTCGGCCATCTTTCCGTGTGTTGCTAAGACATATTTTCTCATCCGTTCTCCTCCCTTCTGCTCCTTTCAAGCTTTTCTTTCATAATCCTGTCATAGTCTTCTGTTTTTGGCGAAACAGCCTGTTCCATCTGGGAAAACAGCGGATGACAAGTAAAATTATTTTTTTCTTTTGTTACATGAGCCGCTATATATTGAAACAATGCAGCTGTATATAACGGTGTGATCTCTGCCGGAAGCCGGCATGGTATCCGAATCTGTCCATCTCGTTTATCGTGAACCTGATCCGTAATCACATAGCAACGTTCCGTGATCAACGATGTTGCTTTATAAATATCATACAGTCGATCAGAGGTTTTACCACAGTCTATAAAGAAAACCGAATAATCCGGAGTTAGCTGCATATCCGGTCCATGTATAAATTCTTCGCTCTCATAATATACCGTCGAGACTTTCAGAGTTTCCTGAAATTTCAACGCTCCCTCTCTGACCGTTGCCAGATTGGCTCCATCGCCGACCAGTATTGCTTTTTCCATACACAACAGATCCTGATATCGTTTTTGTACCAATTCTTTCGCCTGTATCAGGCAAAGCTCCTGCATTTCACAAGCTTTCCGGATCTGGCTTACTGCAGTTTCATATTCCTGATCACTGATTTCTTTTTTTTGAAAACCTATCTCCAGTATCATAAGCATCAGGAACTCGATCAAAGTAGAATATCCAAGAGTTACATAATCAATCGTTTCATTCCCAACTCCATACTCCACAAGACGATCTGTGTATCTGCTTGCACTGCCATTCTCATTCCCTGTTAACAAAACAAATGGTTGATGCTCTTTATCCAGCTCCTTCATAATTTCAATTATGTTTGTACTGCATCCACTCTGGGATATTAAAATCGTAAACCGGTTCTTTTCTCTCTCCCGGTAAACATCCAGATATTCCACTGTACTTAATACACTGATATCAAATTTACTGTATTTTAAAAGAAATGGTCGAGCTGCATATGCTGCATTCAGGGACGATCCGGATGCGATCAGACATATATCTTCTTTGTCCTGATCCAGATACCAGTCGCATATCTTTTGGGTAAGAGACTTTCTTTTATCAAGATTATCTTTCATGATACGACCGGAAACCTGAATATAATATTCCATATCCTTCTCCATTTTCATCTCCTTTTGTGGTTCTTTTTTGTGAACCACTTTGTAAACATAATATACCACCTATCAACTGGTTTTGCAATACCAATTTTATATTTTTTTATACCAATTTGAAAACATGTAAAAAAACAGAGAAACTGGCATACTTGTAGTACCAATTTCTCTGTTTTTTAGATATCACTGTTTTTAAATTACTGATTTCTTTTTTTTATTATCTTATTCGCTCACAACGGTTCGGTTACGTCCGGCTTCCTTCGCCTGATACAGCGAATTATCTGCCCGATTGAACCATGCCTTTGCACTCTCTCCTTTGGAATATTCCGCAACACCACAGCTACAGGTGATTCCACTGTTATTCATGAACTGGAAGTAGTAGCATCGGAATTCTGTTCTTACATCCTCTACTACATTGATAACCTTCGGCAGTTCAATATTATTGAACAGTATAACAAATTCCTCGCCACCGTAACGAAATGCAAGACCATAGTCTTTGGATTTCTCCTTTAGCATCTTACAAAGTGCCTTGATAACCACATCACCATTGCTATGTCCGTATGTATCATTTACATTCTTGAAATGATCGATATCAAAAATCGCAATATATGCTTTCTCTCCGGTTTCTTCTGTACGCTGGATTTCTTTTTCCAGGCTCTCCTCAAAGGAACGTCTGTTATATAATCCTGTCAACGGATCTTTACGAAGCTCTGTCATAAGATTCATCTGACGAACTGTGAAGTTACCGATGGATTCCATCAGCTCTTTCGTATGCATATTCAACAAGAAGGTTACCACGCTCAAAACTAAAACCAACCCAAATGAAGCTGTTACATATGCCCCAAAGCTAATCTCCTTCCACTCAAACAGGCTATACAGACGGATATCATTAATGATCAGACTGCAGAATGTCAGAAGCGTCATCACCAGTGTAATATTCTGATTCGCAAATACGGCTGTGATCACGATTGAAACCATAGGCAACAGCGCCAGTACGATCGCATTATAATGCTCAAATGCCGGAACAATAAAGATCACAAACATCATCATGGATACCAGCCAGTCAGCTCCGTTCTCGGTCAGCTTGTTTTTTTTCAAAACATATACGGTTCCGGACAACACCCCTGCATATATGACAAGAGGAATTGCTACATATAACCCCATATACGCTCCTCGCGTCATTCCCAAATCTTTTTTTACCAGACATATGACTACTTCCACAACCATGAACATGATCGCAGCCGACAGAAATACCTTCCACAACAACAACTGCCATTTTTTACTGATATCAACATTTATTGTATCATTATTCATTACGAATTCTCCTTATACGTTCCCACCAATTTTCTTTTCGCATGAAAGCACCCGCATTTTTGATTTTACACTATATAAGCCATATCGTCCACTATTTTTTTGTCAAAAGTACCTAAAAATCGACATTTTTTGCTCCAATTATTATACATAATGTAAAAATACCTTCTGTACATATCTGCATGAACTGTTTCTTATGTACAAAAGGTATTTTCCCTGACGGTTTTCACAGATGCTTCTGTAATAAACCATTTATTTAATTTTAATCTTTATAATGCATATCCGACTTCAAATGCCTTCAGGTTCATCTCAACTGTCTTTGGAGGAACCGTTGCCTTGATAACCTCTACCCATTTGTCATGGTCAAAATCCATATGTTTTGCAGCAACACCGATAATGATCGTATTAAATACTTTTGGATTGCCAAGCTTCTTTGCCTCTGCCATCGCATCGATGGAGATCACCTTATGCTTCTCTGACAATGTCTCTAAGATGTGTTCCGGATATTCTGCCTGACCGGTTACAACCGTGATCGGATCGATTCTCTGATCATTTGCAATAATCACGCCGTCCTTCTTCAGAAAATGAGCATAACGCATAGCCTCAAGCTTCTCAAATGCGATCAGAACATCTGCATGACCTTCTTCTACGATCGGTTCCGCAACCTTCTCACCATATCTTACATATGTAACAACACTACCGCCTCTCTGGCTCATACCATGAACCTCGGAGAGCTTTACATCATAACCTGCTGCTGTCGTGATACCACCGAGGATACGGCTTGTAAGAAGAGTTCCCTGTCCACCGACACCAACTATCATAATATTCTTTACAGCCATTAGAATTCCTCCTTTTCGATCGCATCAAACTTACAACGCTTCATACACAGTCCGCAACCATTACACATGGTCTCATCGATCTGGATCGTTCCATCCGGCTGCTTGATAACTGCCGGACATCCCGGCTTTAAGCACATACCGCACTTCTTACATTTCTCCGGGATAGCTCTGCATACACCTGTTACCTTGGTTGTCTTTAAAAGAACACAAGGAGACTTGGTGATAATAACAGAGATCTCATCCTTTGCAACTTCCTCTTTGATCAGCTTCTTTAAACCATCAATGTCAAATGCATTGATCTCATGTACACTGTCAATACCGATTGCCTTACACAATTTATAAATGTTGATCGCATATGTAAGTTCACCCTGCAAGGTCTTACCGGTCGCTGCATGATCCTGATGTCCTGTCATACCGGTTGTTGAGTTATCAAGGATGATAACGGTTCCTGTACCCTTGTTGTAAACCATGTTCATCAGAGAGTTTACACCTGTATGCATAAATGTGGAATCACCGATAACCGCAACCCAGTTCTTGATGTAATCTTTTCCTTTTGCTTTTTCCATACCATGTAATGTAGAAATGGAAGATCCCATACATACGGTTGTATCAATTACGCTAAGCGGCGCAACTGCTCCCAGTGTATAGCATCCGATATCTCCTGCTGCATGGATCTTCAGTTCGTTTAATACTGAAAATACACTTCTATGCGGGCATCCCGGACAAAGGATAGGTGGTCTAGGTGCAACCTTTGCAGGTTCTTCCTGCTCAACCTTCTCGCCGAGGATCTTCTCTCTTAACATATTTGCACTGTATTCACCCTGAACGGTCAAAAGCTCCTTACCTACTGCATCGATGCCCCAGGCTCTTACCTGTGTCTCGATATGAGGCTCTAACTCCTCAATAACATACAGCTTATCAACCTTTGCCGCAAAGTCTTCGATCAACTTTCTAGGAAGCGGATTTACCATACCAAGCTTTAATACGGAGGCATTTGGCATTGCTTCCTTTACGTACTGATATGGAATACCGCTGGTGATAACACCAACGCTGGTATCATTCATCTCTACACGATTGATCGGCATATCCGCACCGTCTGCTGCCATGTCCTTTAATCTCTGTTCTACAAATACATGACGAGGGATCGCATTACCCGGCATCATAACCATCTTCTTAATGTCTCTCTCGTATGGCTTGTCTTCTACTTCTACTCTGTCATTTAATTCAACAACGCCCTGTGAATGTGCCAGTCTGGTTGTTGTACGGAGCATGATCGGAGTATCGTACTTCTCGCTGCATTCAAATGCATACTTTGTGAACTCCTTTGCTTCCATACTGTCAGATGGTTCAAACACCGGAATCATCGCTGTCCTTGCTACCAGTCTGGAATCCTGTTCATTCTGTGATGAATACATACCCGGATCATCGGCTGCTACCAAAACCATACCACCCTTTACACCGGTATATGCTGCTGTAAATAATGGATCTGAAGCTACGTTCACACCTACATGCTTCATTGATACGATTGAACGGACACCGGCAAATGATGCTCCGATCGCAACCTCTGTTGCAACTTTTTCATTTGGAGACCATTCTGCATATATCTCAGGATATTTTACAATATTCTCACTGATCTCTGTACTTGGAGTACCCGGATATGCTGCTGATACCTTTACACCGGCCTCATATGCGCCTCTGGCGATCGCTGCATTACCGAGCATTATCTTTTTTTCACCCATTAATTTATCCTTCCTGTCATTTCTTATATTTGCCTTTTGGCAACTCTAATACTTTATTATACAAGAATTATCAATAAAAGGGAAGTGCTTCTATACGTTTAAAAATAAAAAAGCATATATCAGAGAAAAAAACACCTTTTACGGCTTATATTTATTATGAATTTCGAATATAAACAACCGGCCGTCTGTTAATCGCACTGCCACATCTGTGCTGCCGGTTCACGTTGAGGTATTTTCTCCGTCTTCCGCACCAGTTCAAGGAACTGGCTCCGGTATAACTGGTCGTTGCTTGCCTGAGCCATGTTCCTTTCATCTGTCTGAACCGTGATTCCTGCTTCCGCAAGTTCTTCCACCATCTTATACGTCGCTGTTCCTTTATATGTGCTGTCCGTAAGCAGCATTCCATATGCCGCAACCGCCGATGCAAAGCTCAGGTCATGAGACATTCCCTTTTGACCGCTTTCTGCCTTTATAACGTCTGTTTCCAGTGTACTCTTATCTCCATCCGGTTCTTTGTAACGGATATTCACGGTTGCCAGTTCGCCGAAATAATCTGTACTTTGCTTTTTCGATGTATATTTTGTCTCTGCCTCCGGCACGTCAAATTCCGAATCGACCGGAACCACCTCATAGAGTGCAGTCACCACATGACCGGCTCCGATCTCGCCGCCATCCACCGTATCATCTGCAAAATCTTCTGCGGAAAGCGTACGGTTCTCATATCCGATCTGCCGATAGCCTTTCACCTGCTCCGGATTGAATTCAATCTGCATTTTGACATCCTTTGCAACCGTATATAAACTTCCACCCATTTCGTCAACCAGAACCTTCTTTGCTTCATAGACAGAATCCAGATACGAGTAATTACCGTTTCCGTGATCTGCCAATGCTTCTAATTTGTTATCTTTCAGATTATCAGAACCAAATCCCAGAACACTCAAGAATATACCGCTGTCCTTCTCCTCAGTGATCAATCCTACCAGATCACTCTCGCTTGTCAGCCCGACATTCAGATCCCCGTCCGTCGCAAGGATCACCCGATTATTTCCGTCTTTTATAAACTGCTGCTCTGCGATCTCATATGCCGTGATCAGTCCCGCACTTCCATTTGTGCTGCCGGATGCTTCCAGCGAATCCAGTGCCTCGCATATCGTATAGGCCTCCGAACCTGCCACGCCATTTAGAACAACCGTATCCGAACCCGCATATGTAACAATACTGATCCTGTCGTTCTCATCCAGATTCTCTGCCAGCATTTTAAATGCTTTCTGTGCCAGCGGCAGTTTATTTTCCTCATACATAGAACCGGATGTATCGATCAGGAATACCAGATTGGATGCTTTCTTCTCACTCATATCGATCGCGGCCGTATTCAGTCCTACCATCATCAGCTTTGTATCTTTATTCCATGGACAATCCGCATATTCCGTATATACTGCAAACTTCTTCCCAGCCTCCGGGTCTGATACATAGTCATAATCAAAATAATTGATCATTTCTTCGACCCGGACTGCTCCTGCCGGCGGCAGCGTTCCTTCTTCGATATAACTTCTGATATTGCTGTAGGAAGCTGTATCACAGTCTGCCGCAAATGTTGAAAGCGGGGAATCTTTCGTAGACACAAACCGATGTTCTTCCTGATAGTCATACTCTCTGGTATCATAACCGGATTCTCCATATCCGATTTTTACATATTCAGAATTTGATGCACTATCCATTACCGAATTACATGTATCGGCAGCCGAAACCACACTATCACAAGCCTCTTCTTCTATACCTTCCGGCACAGCCATATTTTGCTGTGACTGTCCGGATTCCGCTATATTTTCTTCAAATTCCTCTTTTACGGCTTCCTGTCTGTATCTTTCTGCGATGCTCTCCCGCTCCGTACCTGACCGGCTTTCCGTTCCCTGTCGTTCTCCATGCGTGCCTCCTGTTTTTTTCCCGCTTCCGCAGCCTGCAAGACAGCCCGCCATCATGCAGGAGATCATAACCACACTTACCATCCGTCTGATTTTTCTCATAAAAAATACCCTCCTTATCTTAGTCACTATCCGATAGCTGCATAATTTCTGCTCTGATCACCTCCGACGTTATCAATCGTCGAATGTGAAAACAAAATTTTACAGCTATCTATTCTCTTTATGACTAAGATACGGATGGGTATCCTCTTTTTATGGAATTTTTTCCTACAGATCAACTACTGTCTGCTTAAGATCCATGCCTGTCGTTCAGAATCATATCGGAGAAGTGTACCTGTTACTTCTTCCCCTACCAAAAATGTCTCTGCTTCTTCCGGCTGCAATACAATGTCCTGACCGATTATTAATTTCCCGGATGCATCAGATACCTGCAAGAGTTTTGCGACATATTTTTGTACCGCATCCGGCTCTGCTGTTACAATCTCTGTGATCTGAAGTGTAACTGCTATATTACTCATTTCCTGCCATGCATCCATATCAGCTGATTCCGACACCTGAAGATCTGTACATCCCGCATTTTCCTGTGCATCTGTCTGACTCTTTGTATGGCCTGCTTCCGCCTGAACATCGGACGAATCTCCACCGGCTCCATTCATCTGTATAGCTTCTGTTGTATTCTGTGTCGGTCTGTTGGCAGTTTCATTCTGTACTGTCTCCGGTATGGAATCCGCTGTTTCATCCACATAATCTTCCGCCCGATCGGATATATTTGAATTCTCTGCTGCATCCAGCCCATCATTTGAAACATCCGTTGTCCTGCCTGCATTTATTTCTTTCGAATGTCGCTTAGAATCAGACAGCAACGGTGTCGCAATCACTGCGGCCAGAAGAACCGCTGCGATCGCAAGAACCGGAATTACATATTTTACCTTAGAGGTTTTCTTTTGTTTTTCTTCTACATCCTTTGCTTCACGGTCAAGCCCTGCTTCGATCCGATCCCACAGATCCGGTGCATCTGCATCGATCCGGTTCAGATAAGCTTCTATGAATCTGTCTTCTTCCGTCTGTCTGTTCTTATTCTGTTCATCTCTCACAGCCTGCACCTCCTTAATTTTTGTATAGCCTGATTATAGATCCATGTGATCGTTCCGATCGGTCGCCCTTTCATTTCCGCGATCTCTTTAAATGTAAATCCTCCGACTACCTTCAGATCCAGAATCTCCTGCTCCTCCGGCTTTAACGTGGCAACTGCCTGCTTCAATGTCAGGCTCTCCACTACCTGACTCTCCATCGTCTTTCCTTCGTCTCGCTCCGGCATTTCATCCACCAGCATTTCACGATCGATCTTTCGTATCCGGTCGATCGCCATATTCTTTGCGATCGTCACAAGCCATCTCTTATGACCGGTTCCCTTCTTATAACTGTCTGCGATCCGATAAAGCTTGATGAAGAACTCCGATGTCACATCCTCCGCTTCCTCTCTCTGCCGGATCGTATCATAGACCACCGCAAAGATCAGCTTCAGATATTCGTCATACACTGCCCGAAGGCTCTCCCTGTCTCCCTGTGCGATCGCAGACATATATTTTCCAAATTCTCTGTCTGTCATTTGTCTCTCCCTATAACCGCTATACGTTTTTACCCCTGTTTTTTATGGAATTTTTCCGATTTTCTATTACTGTTCATTCCACTTCAATTTGCTAATATTCTGTCCGGCTTCGTATAGGCCCAATTCTCTATTATTCAAGAGGCTGTACTGCCAGCAATTCCATCACATACCCCTTCTTTCGCTCCTTCCATGCAAATGGCCAGAACAACCGCCGCTCCGCTTCAATCCGGATATCAAAATCCTTATGCATTCCGATGTCATGACGAAGCTGCAATGCTCCTTCAATTTCTTCAGGGACAAGATTCTCCCACTGATCCATAGCGGATTCATTTACAACTGCCCATTCTAACCCGAACACCATTAATTTCTCCGTCAGCATATAGATCACATCATTTGTCCGGGTAACCGCAACTTCGTTTAATGCCCGGATCGCATTCTCGATCATCTGCAATTCTTCCTCGTCATAATTCTCCCGATACATATATAACAGGCCTGCAAATCTCGCATTCAACTGACTGTGAAGTCCTACGCAGACGCTGTAGTCAAACCTTCGTCCGATCTCCGGCAATACCCTGTGGCTGTTGTCAAATGCAACCTGTTTCAAATGCTCGATCACGATCTCTGCTTCTTCACCCTCTGCAAGCAATGCTTCAAACATTTCATAAGTCTCAAGCTCTACATTCCAGAAAGGAAGATCCACACAAATAGCATCTGTTTCCTCCAATCCATAGGTCTTACACGCCTGTGCAAGTCCCTCTGCATCCCGGTCGATCAAAACCAGCTTAAATCTCTCTGCAAGTCTTGCCAGATCGATGTCATTTGACCGTCCTGCTCCCCATATAGCAAGAACAGGCTTACACCCTCCTTCGGCCACACAATTTTCTTCTATAAAGTCTGTCAGCTTCTGTCGGTATCCCCGCCACTCTTTATAAGCATTCGGAAGAACCTCTGATGCAATCAGCCGATCCAAATATCTCATATAATTCACTTCTTTCTCGCATTATGCCGGTATGTGCAAGCACACCCGTCGCAATGCTCATTTTATCACGTTTTTATAGTATACTCTACCTTCAAAATGTAGTAGAATGATAGGGACAATGATTTTTTGTCTATTCATGCAAATTGATAAAATAAAGATTGCCTAAAACAGAAACGGAGATTATGAATATGTCTGCTAAAGATAATAATACAAATACAAATATATACAGAAGCTATATCGATGCACTTCTATATCCGGAGCAGAATCCTTTTATAGAAGACATGAAACGATTCGAGGAGCTTATGATGATGTACTCCTGTGCGATCAAGGAAGTTCAGACCAAGCTGGATGTATTAAATACAGATTTCAGCGTCCGCTATAACCGAAATCCGATTGAATTTATCCAATCACGCATCAAGAAACCGGTCAGTATCGCAACAAAGCTGTCTTCAAGAGGATGTCAGGTATCCGTAGAAAATATCGTATATAATTTGAATGATGTTGCGGGGGTTCGTGTTATCTGCTCCTTTATCGATGACATCTACGCCGTTGCAGAGAAGCTCATCAGTCAGAATGATATTACTCTGATCGAGGCAAAAGACTATATCAGCCATCCAAAGCCAAATGGTTACCGCAGTCTTCACCTGATCATAGAAGTTCCTGTCTTCTTTGCCGACCATACAAGAAATATGCGGGTAGAAGTTCAGATCCGTACCATCGCGATGGACTTCTGGGCAAGTCTTGACCACCAGCTCCGTTATAAAAAGGATGTCGCCGATCCCGAACTTATCTCCGGTCGCTTAAAACATTGTGCTGATGTTATCTCTCAAACAGACCTCGAAATGCAGGAGATTAAAAATATGATCTATGGAGATGGTGCTCAGCCACAGATCAAATTGTGTCTTGAAAAAAATACAGAAATTTTTTAAGAAAATCTTAGATTTTGTTTGACAAATTTATAGAACTGGTATAGAATACTATCTGTTGTTGAACAACGTGTGTATGTAGCTCAGCTGGATAGAGCACTTGGCTACGGACCAAGGTGTCGGGGGTTCGAATCCTCTCATGCACGTAGAAAAAGACAAAACCATTTCGGTTTTGTCTTTTTTATTTACTACATATGCTCATCGGGTAGAAACGAAATGTGTCATTGTTTATTATATGCACAATCAATCTGTAGGGGTGTATTTTTTACAGCCCTCGCTTTTTGGCTGTGTATATCCTCTTATAACCTTGCCGCAAGAATCTGACGTTTGACCTCCTGTCCATTCAGGATAAACTCTGCACGACCGTTCTCCAGTTGTATATTCTTTTCAAGTGCTCCGATATCTGAATTGAACTCTGTAACGGCATTCGTTCCAATATCAGCATTGGAACAGTACAGCTTGGCAGACATGACCGAATTACCAAAGGCAACCGCCGCCTTGCCCTGTACCACGCTTTTAACTGCCGCATATCCGATATAGATATTCGTTCTTCCTGCACGGCATCCGATGCCATAACATTCCTTTGCACGGATATTCGACGAGATATTTACATTTTCCAGACGAACGATACAGCTGTTACCGGCAATCGTTCCGATACCGGTTATAATATTACCTGCCCCCTGAAGCTTTGCCGATATATTCTCAAGCTTAATATCTGCATCACCATTTACAGATCCAATGATCGTACCGTTTGATATACCTGAATAAATATCCATATCGCAGTATTCTATAAACAATTCGGAATCACCATTTACAGATCCGATACAGGCTCCTTCCTGACCTTTCATATCAAACTCATAATGTCCGCGTTTGATGTTGATAACACCGCCAAGTCCGGAACCAATACCAATGCCCTTCATACCATTTGCATTAATGATGATTCCACCATCCTGATAGAAGTTGAGTTCGCCATGATACTCATCCAATGAATTACCAATGCCAAAGTATTTTCCCGAATTCAGATTGATCGTCAGATTACCGTCTCCTACAACCGTAAGCACTGAACTATCCGGAACTCTGATACCTCCTGTACGTAGTTCGTTTTCTCCGGTAATCTGAAGATTTACATTACACTTCTTACCGATATCAATACACGGAATTCCGCGTTCTCCCGCAAGACTGACATTCTCAAGTATGATGGTGCCACGGAATCCATCTTCTACAGACATCAGTATATTCGGCTGGAAACCGACAGAACCTTTGATTATGATCTTTTTATTGATTCCCCGTGCTTTCTTAACCTTAATGCTTGTATATTTATTAGCGGCAAGCTGAACCATGGAAACCGTATCATTATAATCCGTCTCATATTCTTTCTTATACATTCTGGCATTCAGACTCTGATTATATTGAACAATTTCATTCATCACACGTTCATCGATCGAACGCACAACATACGGCTGCGGCCTTGATGTATAATAACCCTGAATCAGATCAACGCCCAACTTAATAACCTCCCGCAGCTCCTGCGTCAATTCAATTCCCTCTGCCAGGGTCAGAATATCATTATCATGCGCAAATTCTATAATATCCTTTACAAAATGCTGTTTCTGGATATCTTTGTGTATATCTGTCATAAGCATACGATCGATTTTTACAAACCGAGGCATGTATCGAAGCAGATTATTTACATTGGAATAACCGGAACCATAATCATCAATGGCAGTCTCAATGTTCATCTTTGCAAAGGAGTTCTTCAGCTCCTTTAACTGAACATCCCCCATCTCTGTTTCTTCTGTAAATTCAACAACAAGCTCTCCTGCATGCTGTTCCATAATCTCAGTTAATTTCTTCTTATCCTTACCTGTCAGCTGACACCCCGGAATACTGTTAATAAATACTTTCTTACCCTCAAAATCCTGAGAGTGTTCCTCTATGTAATCAACCACATTAAAAAATGTCGCTTTTTCTATATCATATAAACGGTTCAGACGATCTGCACTTTCCAGCATATCAAGCGGCGAAATCTTACGCTCTGTGTCCGCACGCATTAGAGCCTCATATGCATAAACATCTCCTGTTCTGGCATTGATAATTGGCTGGAAATGATAAACAAACCGGTTATTATCCAGAATAAATTCCATCAAATGGTCATCCGCTTTCTGTTTATCCGTCAGAACACCTGCCCTTTCCTCTTTTCCTTGCTCTATGGCCTTCTTATTGTTCTTCACATTGATAGTTTCATTGATCAGATGATCCAGGGCTTCCGAACCGGAGATCATATCACAACGGATACCCGTGCAGATTTCAATCTCATATGCCTCTTTGCGCAATTCATTATACTGCTTTATCTTATCCGACAGACGTTTGATAAACGCCTCTCCGCATGTTTCATCAGATGCTTCAACCGGGAATGCAACAACGAATTCATCATTACTGATACGGGCACATATAGCATCATCATCCTGACTTTCCGATATCAGCTGCGCCAATTTCAAAATAGCGGCATCCCCTGCCTTTCTTCCATAGCTTGCATTGATATCCTTTAATTTATTAATATCAATCGCGATCACTGCTATTGATTTACCATCAAATGTCGCATTTTCGCAAAGCTCATTTCCCTTCTGTAAGAAGCCCTTATAATTATACAAGCCGGTCATTGCATCACGAATCTGTGTTGCTTCCATCTGACGCAACAACTCCCGCAGACCATTCTGACGATAAAACGCTTCCATACTCTGCATAATACTCTTTAACCAGTTTATGTAAACCTCTGTAAACTGTGCTTCTGTATCTGTAAAACCAATAACTGCATAACCAAAGCTTCGGTTATCAAAATACAATGGTGTAAAGAAAAATGTCTCCGGACACTCTCTTTGCTCAGATAGTTCCGGTATCATCTCTTTCATTTCAAATATGTCATCAAAGCTGATACGATTGTCTGTGTGTTCACTCGGTCCACATTTTATGATACGATATATCTTGTCCGTATAGCCGTTAGAACGCATTGCATCCTCACTGATCATAACCTCCGATGAATTCCAGTAATCATTCATGCATATACTAAGCGAATGGAATGGCCGCACCTGATATACATGCTGAAATATTGTATTGAAAAAACTTCTGTGATCCCGTTCAGATAACAAATCCTCCATAAACTTGTTATAATAAGAAGAGTATCCCGTCTTCGCATGATCCGTATTCCAGAAATTCTCTTTTTCATCAAAATATTTTTCTGGCTGCATTTTCCTTTCGCATCCGCAGCTTGTCCCCTGAAAGATCACGGATTCTGATTCAAATTCCGGTATCGGTTCTTTCTCAAAGGATGCATGGATATATTTCGCACAATATCTGCCGCATTCTCTGGCCGGAATATCAGCGGATGTTAACTTGCATTTCAGGTTTTTCCCTTCTTCGGTAGAATCGTAACCGATCACTGCTACCTGCTCCGGTACATGAATATGATTACTGAATAATTCCGCCGCTACCCCGATCGCCATACAGTCATTTGCACATGCGATCGCCTCCGGAAGTTTCTCTCTGGAATCCAGAATCAGCTTCACAACCTCTTTGCCGGAATCATACCAGTAATTTCCATAATAAATATTATTCGGATCAACCGGAATTCCATGCTCCGTCAGACTGTCTCTATATGCCTGTTCTCTCTGTATGGAATGAACATGATTCTTCCACCCGTCTAAAAACATAATATCGGAATAATGATGAACCTCGATCAAATGATCGATCAATTTCTTATATGGTTTATAATGATTTATCTTTACAGTTGGGAAATAACGACTGTCCTTATCTACGAAAAGAACAACTCCTGAGAATACCTCGTGAATTTTGTCTTCTAACCGGGTTGCTATATCGGTTGCCTGAATGGTATCCGGAAGAACAATGATCGCATCAAATGCATCCCATTGAATCAGATTATAAATATTCGAATCCCCAATCTGCCTATACAGCGTATCCTGAAATCTTAAGTACATGGAAAATACACATATATCGTATCCATAGACATATGCCTCCTCCATTAATCCTTTCATAAACAGGCTCTGTGAATTCTCTTCCGCCTGCGCGATAATAACTCCAATTTTTCTGCGCTCCATACATGCTCCCCTCTAAAATACAAAATCCTTTTTTCAGTTTAGCATAATTAGGCAGAAAAGTATATAAAAATGACTAAAAAAAGTTTACACCGCGTTATTTTCTGTACATTTTATACAATTTCGACATATTGTCATACAAAAAAACATTTTTATCATATTATAAACAACAGTCCTGCAAAGTAAAAACAGTCCTGTTCTTATCCGAATAAAAGAAGTTCTTATAATCAGATAAGAAAAGCAAGACTGTTCTGTACTTGTTCATATTTTGTTGTTATATCTTATATACTACACTAAGATACCTGTTCAAACTGTGAATTATATAGCTCTGCATAAAATCCGTTCTGTGCCATCAATTCCTCATGATTACCCTGTTCAATGATATCGCCATCCTTCATGACCAGAATAATATCTGCATTCTTGATCGTAGATAACCGGTGCGCAATAACAAAGCTTGTTCTGCCCTTCATCAGATTATCCATCGCGCGCTGAATGCTGTGTTCTGTTCTGGTATCAACGGAAGAGGTCGCTTCATCCAGGATCAGAACCGGATTATTTGCAAGGATTGCTCTTGCAATCGTAAGAAGCTGTTTCTGTCCCTGTGAAATATTCGTCACTTCTTCATTTAACTCCATCTGATAACCACCCGGAAGTGCCGAGATAAATCGATGTGCATGAGCTGCCTTTGCTGCCGCAATTACTTCCTCATCCGTCGCATCCAGTCTTCCATAACGGATATTCTCCATGATCGTCCCCTTAAACAGCCATGTTTCCTGAAGAACCATACCGAGAGCATCACGAAGCTCTCTTCGATTATATTCTTTAACATTGTGACCATCTAACAGGATGGCTCCTTCATTTACATCATAGAACCGCATCAGCAGCTTAACCATAGTGGTCTTACCTGCTCCGGTCGGACCAACGATCGCTACCTGTTTGCCCGGATCAACATGAACACTGAAATCATGTATAATGATCTTCTCAGGATCGTATCCGAACTTTACATGACGGAAATCTACTTCACCCTTTATATCCTCGACAGAAGCAGGATGCTCAACAACCTGAACCTCCTCTTCTTCCTCTAACAGTTCAAATACACGTTCCGCCGCTGCTGCCATCTGCTGCATCATATTTGTAACCTGTGCTACCTGCTGGATCGGCTGTGTAAAATTCTTCACATATTGGATAAATGCCTGAATATCACCGATCGTGATCGTACCACGAATGGCAAGAGCCGCACCAGAAATAGCTACGCCTACATATCCGAGATTGCCGACAAACATCATAACCGGTTGCATCAGACCGGAAAAGAACTGGGCTTTCCATGCGGATTTGTATAAGACTTCATTTGTCTCATGGAATTCCTTTAAGGTTGTTTCCTCTTTGTTAAATGCTTTGATTACCGTATGTCCGCCATAAACTTCTTCAACCTGTCCGTTGATATGTCCGACATACTCCTGCTGCTGTTTAAAGAAACGCTGTGACTTCTTAATGATGATACCCATTAATGCCACACTGATCGGCAGGATGATAATTGCGATCATCGTCATAAGCGGGCTGATCGTAAGCATCATGATAAATACACCGATAACAGTCGATACCGAAGTAATAAGCTGTGTGATACTCTGATTTAATCCGTTTCCCATCGTATCAATATCATTTGTAATACGAGATAATACCTCACCATAGGTTCTGGATTCAAAATACTTAAGTGGCATACGGTTGATCTTCTCAGATACATCCTTACGCATCTTGTAACATAGCTTCTGGGTTACACCTGTCATGATGATACCCTGTGTAAAGTTAAATAATACACTTAACAGATACAGTCCCATACAGAACAGGAGAATCTTACCGATATAGGTGAAATCGATTCCACCGATTCCGTTTATCTTCCGCATAATGCCTTCTGATAATGCTGTCGTTGCCTTACCGAGTACCTTCGGGCAGACAACATTGAATACTGTACTGAACACCGCAATGACCATGACCACGATCACTGCCGGCAGATATTTCCTTGAATAACGAACCAACTTCGATATGGTTCCTTTAAAATCCTTTGCTTTCTCGCCGCCTCCCATTCCAGGAGGTCCCATATGTCGTCCACCACGTCTTGGTCTGTTTCCTTCCATGTCTGTTACCTTCCTTTCCTGAGTTCTTACGCTATGCTCGCCGCAATCTCTTTTTCAGATAATTGCGAACGGGCGATCTGTTCATATACCGGACAATTCTCCATCAGCTCTTTGTGTGTACCCTTGCCTACGATCTTTCCTTCATCCAGTACCAAGATCTGGTCTGCATGTAAGATCGTACTGACACGCTGGGCAACGATGAATACCGTACTGTCTGTCATATCTTCACGAAGTGCTTTTCTGACTGCTACATCCGTCTTGAAATCAAGAGCGGAGAAGCTGTCGTCAAATATATATATCTTTGCATTCCGGGCTACTGCTCTGGCGATCGCAAGTCTCTGCTTCTGACCGCCGGAAACATTTGTACCACCCTGTGAAATGCTGCTGTCATACTGTTTATCCTTTTTCTCGATGAAATCTGTTGCCTGTGCGATCGCTGCCGCTTTCTTCATCTGTTCATCGCTTGCATCCTCTGCACCAAACCGAATATTAGATGCGATCGTGCCGGAGAACAGCACACCCTTCTGCGGCACATAACCGATATTCTCCCGAAGGCTCTCAATTGATACATCCCGGATATCCGTTCCGTCGATCGTGATCTTACCACCTGTGACATCATAGAATCTTGGCATAAGCTGCACCAGGGAAGATTTACCGCAGCCGGTACTTCCTATGATTGCTGTCGTCTCGCCCGGTCTTGCTTCAAAATCAAGATCTGTCAGAACATCTTCATCCGCTCCCGGATATGCGAAGCTTACATGTTCGTAACGGACAACACCCTTTACAGCTTCTAACTTCTTACAATCCGGCTTGTCACAGATCGTACTCTCTGTATCAATAACTTCCTTGATTCGGTCTGCTGCCACACCTGCCCTTGGAAGCATAACGGATAACATACCGATCATTAAGAAGGACATAATGATCATCATCGTATAAGTAATAAACGCTGTCATGGATCCAACCTGAAGCTCACCCGAATCGATTCTGTGAGCCGCAACCCACTCGATCAGGATCGTAACCGCATACATAATAAACATCAGAACCGGCATCATAAATGTCATTACGCGGTTTACAAATAATGATGTCTTTGTCAGATCCTTATTCGCCTTATCAAAACGTTCTTCTTCGAACTTCTCTCTGCCAAATGCCCGGATAACCGGAATACCGGTCAGGATCTCTCTGGACACAAGATTAACACGGTCAACCAGATCCTGCATGATCTTGAACTTTGGAAGTGCAATTGCCATTAACACTCCGAGAACAACCAGGATGCCTGCTACCGCAACTACGATCACCCATCCCATGCTGGCGCCGCTCTCTACAACCTTTATGATACCGCCAACTGCCAGAACCGGTGCATATAAGACCATGCGGAGCAACATAACCGTAACCATCTGAATCTGTTGAACGTCATTTGTCGAACGCGTGATCAGGGATGCAGTCGAGAACCGATTGATCTCTGCATCTGAGAATGAAATAACCCGTTTAAAAATGCTTTCTCGCAGATCACAGCCCACACCTGCAGCTACTCTTGCGGCTACCAGACCGGTAAGTATCGCCGATGCAACCATCAACAATGTCATAAGGATCATCTCTACACCAACACGTTTCAGATAGGACATCTGGATATCCTTATAATTATAATCCATACTGTCATAACAGGTTCTTGTACAGGTAATGGCAGATGACATCATCATATCATCCCCCATACTGTCACGCATGGAATCGATCATCTGCTTCATCTGCGTTCCCATCTGACTCCACATCTCAGGCGGCAGCTCGTCCAATGTCATACCGCTTGCTGCAAGCATCTGCTTTAACTGATTATCTTCATCTGAATCCACCATCGTATATGGATAATAATACATCATCATCGGCTCCATACACGCCTGATCGATCTCATCTATATGATCCTTGCCGTCATCTGTCATATGGTATATGCCATCATCCGACTGCTCATAATACTTTTCCCACACCGTCACATCATCTTCATCCATAAACCCTTTAATAATGGTATACGCTTTTTCCGGAATCTGCAACGGACTACAATGTTCAATGCCGTAATTCTGGATACCGGTATCGATCAGCTTCGACGTATAATCCGGTAATGCCAGATCACAATATGCCTGAACGATCAATAACAGAACAATGATCAGAACCGATTTCCAATATGGCTTCAAATTCTTAATTATCTGCATAGTTTCACCTCTCTATAATTTTCGCATGTAGAGGTATTCTATCACTACCTATATAAAAGTCAATTAAATTCCCATAAAAAATGAATGAAAAAAGACCCGCCTGCCGATTGACAAACGGGTCTTCCTGTATATTAATACTTTGTATATTGGGAGGCTTTATTTTACTGTAACCTTTAAGACCTTACGCGCACCATTCTGTGCTATGGCATATACATAGCATTTTCCTTTCTTCTTGCCCTTGATCCTACCGGCCTGAGTAACTGTAGCTATCTTCTTATTTGTTGAAAACCAGCGAATCTTCTCGCAATGTCTCTTTAATTTTTTGCCCTTTGGCATTTTTACAGTTGCTTCAAGCAGTACAGATTTCTTCTTTTTCACTGTTACCTTTGAAACAGTCTTTTTCTTAGTTGTTTTAACTACAACAGCTGTCGGATTGCTGTATTTGTACTTTTTGGTAGCAGTAATTGTATGAAGCTGGTATGATTTACCAATTGCCTTCTTTACAGTCTTTCCTGTTTTGGCATCCTTCACATTCTTGTATGCTATTACCTTAAACTTATAGAATGTATTTTTCTTTAATTTCTTACCACCTGCAATTTTGGTAACCTTACAGCTGACATTCTTTTTGTTCTTAAATTTCTTAGCGCTTACAGTTTTAATCTTGTTGTATTTGTATACTTTCTTTTTGGTATTACAGTAATTACCATAAATTATATATCCATCTGCTCCCTTTACATTTTCCCAACGTAAAGTAACTGTCTTTGTTGTGGCAGATGCTCTACCGGTTAACTGTCCCATTGTATACTTATCAACAGCATCGCTCTTAACCCAGTTATCAAATTTCTTTGTTCCCGGTACATAAGAACTTACCGAAGTTGTCTCCTGCTTCTGAGCAGGTGTATCAGGCTTTGATTCACCCGGCTTCGGATCTTCAACAACTGTAATCTGTGTAATCTTGCCTGCAACCTTCAGAACAATAACCTGAACGATCTTACTGTTGTTCATTCCGTCTTTTCCGGCTATTGCCGTAATTGTAGTACTGTCTTTTGTTAATTTAATCGGTCCGTTATATACTGTTCCGTTTGAGGCTGATGGTGTTGTTCCATCTATTGTATATATAATTGTAGCACCTGCCGTCTTACTTGACAGAATCAACGAGGTACCATCTGCTGATTTTTCTGCAACCGGCATCTCAACCTGCTGCTGTTTGCTATCATCTGCCGATACCGGATTTGATAAGATCACCGGCATACTTGCATAATCTGTAAATAAGGATTCATCGATTCCCATAGTCGCCGGATCATCCGTACTAATATCTTCTGCAACAATATATACTTTATAACTCTGGAACAGATTATCTGCTGTACATCCATTTCCAATCTTTGCGGCAACTGATGCAAGATCCATCTGCAGGCTTCCTGTCTGGTTAGATGATACATCTGTTAGCTTACCATATGCCTTAATCTTTGCTCCGTCGGCATTATATACCTTATCGGTAACAAAATACGAAAGCTGTGAAACATTATCTTTTTTCTTTCCTGTTATCTCGTATGGAATAGTAATCGTATTACCTGTCTTTGTAATTACACTGTCGGTAATTTGTACATTCATGCCGGAATCCAGTAATGTAAATTTGTAAGAAGCGCCGGTCTTACCTGCTGTTCCGTCTACAAGGGTTGTAAATAAAATATCTTTCTTATCTATATTGAAAGCAGGTGACGGATAAAATGGTGACGCCGTTACACTCATGCTTACAGCACCTGTATTTGAATATCCAAAAGCATATGGGAATGAATTTGTAGAACTGGCACTTATCCAACGATAAGATGTACGACATCCCCAGCCATTTCCCGGTTTACTTCTCTGAGCAGCATTTTTATAAGTATTTGGATAACCGTAGCTTGTGTTTGCTGCTTCCGTAAGGTCAAGAGCAAATACCTTTTCGTTTGTAATCGGCATATAGCTGATCTCATCTTTATTCCAGAAATATGTATCTCCATCCTTAGCATTTTTGCCGGTTTTTGTAGATGCAACAATCGTCTCCTTCTCTGTATCCGAGAAGCCATACAGGAATCCGTCTATCTTATCCGAGATACAGTTAACCGGTGCATTCGCATCATTTTTGGATGATTCGTTATTTAACCATTTATACATATTACTGTCTTCCCATGAAACAGTACCTGATGAGAACAGGATCGGAACTTTAATGAGCTGTTCGTCACAGTCAAGAAGCATACTATCTGTTCCTGTCTTAAAATCTTCTCCTGATGCTGTATCAAGTACACGATATTTTACAGGTTCTCCATTATACTGACCATAGTATACATAACTGCCCTTCCATTCCTCATTCACATCAAGCGTTTCTCCCGGATGTGAACCATATGGTGTATCGATACCTGAAGTACCATTCTCTATTACAGTCTTATCATCATCTGCTACCATACCTTCATTTGCCGGTTTTGACAATAATACCGGTGTACTGGCCAGATCAGTAAATAAACCTTCGTTTATATCTGTTGTACGATCCCTATCTGTCTGTACACTCTCTGCAACAAGATAAACCATATAATTATCAAAGAGTGTATCAGCTGTACATCCACCGCCAACCTGTTCTGCAATAGCTGCAAGATTCAACTTTGCATTACCGGCTTTACCGCCACTGACAGAAGCAATCTTGCCATATGCTCTTATCTTTGCACCCTCAGCATCAAACTGCTTATTTGTGACAAGATAAGACAACTGATTTACACTTGTGCCATTTGATCCATAGATATTATATGGAACAGCCACAATATTGCCTGATTTCGTTGTACTGCTTGATGTAACAGCAAGCTTAATGTTATTATCAAGCATTGTTAACTTATAGGTCGCACCATATTTTCCGGCAGTTCCTTCTACAAGTGAATTGAACAACACCTTATTGGTGTCAATATTAAATGCCGGATTTGCATAACCAAAAGTTTTACCGTCTGCTGCGCCTGTTAAGGTTACATCACAAAAAGCTCCCTCACACTCTACACAATTTACCTGATCATAAAAATGATACTTTGTTGATGTGCTTCCGTATCCTGATCGAAGAAAATACCAACCGACATTATTTTTGCCTCGTTGTTTCATGGTTGAAAGTGAATTCGGATATCCATACGATTTATTTGTTATCTCTGCTTCATCTAATGCAAATACTTTTTCGCCTGTCAATGGTACAAATTTATAGTATTTGATCGCACCGGGAGCAAACTCACCCTTTCCGTCTTCACCGGAACGTACCTGCTTGTTACTGCTTACAATCGCAGCTTGCTCTGCATCTGAAAAGTATCTTAAAAATCCACTCATATTTCCCTGAGTATATGCATTATATATCGCTGGGTCTGTGCTATTCATCCACTTATAAACATCACTGTTTTTCCAGTCATTCGTATACGCATCTACATCATAATAGAGAATCTCAACTCCGGATTCGCAGTCAAGAAGCATACTGTCTGTTCCTGTCTGGAAGTCTTTTTTCGAATCTGTATCTAATACACGATAACGGATAGGACTTTCCTTGTATTTTCCGTAGTATACATAGTTGCCCTTCCAGTCGTCAGAACTTGTATCTGAACCATATGGATTGATGATGCCATCAATTCCAAGACCCGAAACCGTTTTTGTCTTCTGTACAGCGGCTTCTACCTTTGGTATCGAAGCAAGCGGCGGTAAGATGCTGATAGTCATAACAGCTCCCAGCACAAGCGCTGCACCTCGCTTAAATATTTCTTTTTTCATAATTTCCTCCATGTGAATTTAATCATTTCTACTTAACTGTAACTTTGATCTTCTTTCTTGCCCCATTCTGCGCAAGCGCATATACGTAACACTTACCCTTCTTTTTAGCTTTGATCCTTCCGGCCTGTGTTACGGTTGCAATCTTCTTATTTGTTGAAATCCAACGGATTTCCTCACAATGTTTTTTCAGCTTCTTTCTCTTCGGCATACTTGCACGGGCATCTAAAAGAACAGATTTCTTTTTCTTTAATGTGACAGCTGATATCTTCTTATTCTTTGTGGTTGTCACAATAACGCCCTTTGGATTTCCGTATTTACCGGACTTAGTCTCAATAATTGTATGAAGCTGATATGATTTTCCTATTGCTTTTTTTACTGTTTTTCCGCTCTTGGAATCTTTAACATTCTTATATGCAACTACCTTAAATTTGTAAAATGTATTCTTTTTAAGCTTCTGTTTGCCAACTACTTTTGTAAGCTTACAGCTGGCAGTGCTCTTATTCTTAAATTTTTTTGCACTAATTGTTTTAATCTTTTTGTATTTGTATTTCTTAGCCTTTGTATTGCAGTAATTACCATAAATAATATAACCGTCTGCATCCTTCAGATTCTCCCAACGAAGCGTAACTGCCTTTGTTGTTGCAGATGCTCTACCGGTCAACTGCCCCTTTGTCAGAGAATCTACCTTATCACTGGTCAGCCATTTTTCATATTCGACTGTTCCTGGCTTATACTGTTCTTCTGTTTTTTTCTGATCAGTAGATGGTGTCGGATTTGGTGTTGGTGTCGGATCTGATGTTCCATCAGTCTTAATTACAATAGTACCATCTGCTCCCTTGATAACGATCAACTGTATAACCATACTGTTATCCATACCATCCTTTGCAGCAATGGCTGTTATAGTGCTGGTTCCGGTCGGAAAAGATATTGGCCCTGTATATTTGGTTCCGTTTTTCTGATCAGGAATGCTTCCATCCAAAGTATAATAAATATCTGCGCCCTCTGTTCCTGATGAGATTATCAAAGAGGTCTTATCATCCGAAACTTTAGCAACCGGCTGTTTTACGGTCTCGCGCACCCCTGTCTCCTTACTAACAGAAGTCAGACAATATGGCAGGCTTGCATAATCAGAATAATTTCCATCTGTTACACACTCAGCAAGAAGATATACCTGATAATCTGTTCCCCAAGTACCTGTCAATGTCTGTGGTAAAGTAAATGTACCGGTGCCTATTGACTGTGTTGTATTTCCGGATAATGCTCCATAATATAACACCTTGGCATCCTTATCGGTATATGCCTTATCCGTTATTAATACAGATACCTGATTAACCGGATTTTGTGAATTTCTACTATCTGAATATGTGTATGGAATCGTTACTGTTCCATCAGCAGCAAGAACCGCTTCTTTTCCTGATGTTAACTGTATTGTTTTATTTGTATCTTTCAAAGTCAAAGTCCAATCATTTACCGCACTCTCTTTTATCTGTGCGGAAGATGCTGTTATTGCTTTCTTCTTATCAAATCCGACTGCAGTTGAAAACAGGGCTCCACTTGTATTCATATTAAATGCCGGACAAACACCAATGTTACCATCCATACATTCGGCATCTATCTGAAAATTACCCACTGAATCCAACCATACCACTTTCATTGAATTAGCCCTAGAAGACCGTAACCACCAATAATCTCCCGATACATTCTTATTGGTAGACTGCTTGTCTGCATATAGATTCCGAATCTCCTTTGCCGAAAGAATAAAGATATAATCTTCAGCTGCCTCATCCTTTACAGATTCAGTTCCTGATTCACCTTCCAGATAAGTTCGTATCGTATATGTATTTTCTTTTAATGTCGTAGGCATAAGCAGATTCGCTTCTACTTTTGAAAACAACGCACCCTGCTCTGCATTTCTTGAATCAACATATTTGCTGTTCAATAATCTCTCCAGATAACTACCATTCCATCCACCCGATGATTCATCAAAATAACTACGGTATAAAATAGAATCTGAATCAAGCAATACATAATCCTGTGCAGCACCTACACTCTGTGTCTCAGTACTTTTTCCAAGCACACGATATGCAACAGGACTTTTACCGGTCGCATCAGTAAGATTTCCATAATATACCTTTGCTCCTGTTGATTTACTCCATGATGTTGAATCCGTATACAAAGATGACATACCGAGATTCACTTCATTCTTCACCGGGCTTGCATCCGAAGCAGCTCTTGCTGTTGATCCTGTTCCCAATGGCGGCACAATGCTGACTGCAACTGCAGTACTTAATGCAAATGCCATTCCTCTCCTGAAAACATTTTTTTCATAATTAAATTCATTTTTCTGCTCCTTTATTGTAATTTTAAAGATATCAATCTACATATTTGAAGTATATATTGTCATATTTTAAATATCAAGTGTTATCAAGCATATATTTTCATTTTTGTATATATGCACAGAAAATATATGCTTTCTACAAAAAACTGAGACACTTTTATGTAAGTCAACTAACCATATGGTTAGATTAAGCCCTTTCTATAATTATCGTTTTTATCTTTGTATTTTAAATGTCATATTTTTAATATCAGTTGTTATATCATGTGCTTCGCACATTCTATGCATTCCGCAAAATCAGCACCCTTGCAAGCAAATAATTTTGCGTTCATTATATCATGTCTAATTTATATTTTATAGAAATATACATAAAATATATGGTTGAGGTGATTAAAAGAGCTTGCAGAAAAACTGGACATTTCAAGACAACATCCGGGAGCCGTCGAAGGCCCTAACATCGTTCGATCCGTTTCGCTGGATCCGCTGTTTAATATTACAGATGCACTTGAGGTAGACGTTCGTGAGCTTCTGGATTTTCATGGAAATGCCTAAAAAAAGATATGACGTAGATTCCGAATGGAACTTACGCCATATCTTTTTATTTATAAGAACTCTTTATAATTAGTCTACTTTGATCTCTTTGATCCATCCTTCTGGAGCTTCGATTCTGCCCATCTGGATACCTGTTAATGTATCATAGAGCTTCTGAATAACCGGTCCCATCTTCTCCATTCCACTTGGGAAGCAGATCTCTTTGCCATGATCAACAATCTTACCTACCGGCGAAATAACGGCTGCTGTACCACACAGACCACACTCTGCAAAATCTTTTACCTCATCGAAGTATACTTCTCTGTGCTCAACCTTCAGTCCGAGGTACTTCTCAGCAACTACCATAAGAGAACGTCTTGTAATAGATGGAAGGATACTGTTTGATTTAGGTGTTACAACTGTGCCATCCTTTGTTACGAAGATGAAGTTTGCTCCACCTGTCTCCTCTACCTTTGTTCTGGTTGCTGCATCCAAGTACATATTCTCATCATAACCTTCCTGATGAGCTGTAACGATTGCATGAAGGCTCATTGCATAGTTCAGACCGGCCTTGATATGACCTGTTCCATGAGGTGCTGCACGATCGAAATCAGAAACCTTAATTGTAATCGGCTTTGCACCACCCTTAAAGTAAGGACCTACAGGTGTACAGAACATTCTGAACTGATACTCGTCTGCCGGCTTAACACCGATTACAGGATTTGTACCAAACATATATGGTCTGATATAAAGTGTTGCTCCTGAACCATATGGTGGAACAAAACCAGCATTTGCTCTTACTGTCTCTTCTACTGCCTTTACAAATCTATCTTCCGGGAATGCAGGCATCTCAAGTCTCTTTGCTGAATCTGCCATTCTGCTTGCATTCAGGTCAGGACGGAAACATACGATCCTGCCATCCTCTGTTGTATATGCCTTTAATCCCTCAAATACTGTCTGGGCATACTGGAGAACACCTGCACATTCGCTTAATACGATATTGGCATCATCTGTTAATGTTCCTTCATCCCATGCACCATTCTTAAAGTTTGATACATATCTCTTATCTGTCTTGATATACCCAAAACCGATATTAGACCAGTCAATGTTTTTCTTTTCCATAACTACTCATCCTTTCAGTTTCTGTTTCGTAAAAAATAATATTCATAGTTTCTGTTATAGCACATTCTTTTCTCAATTTCTATAGTATTGATAATTTTTTTACTGTTCAAATATATATTTTACCATATCTGATACGGCATTGCTGTCCTTATGCTTTAAGGTTCGTTTTGCAAGAGGCACGCGATCCGTAATAATATTATCCACACCGATCGCCATCATACGACGCATCTCACTGCTGGTATTTACCGTCCATGCACACACCATGATACCTTTCTTATGCGCTCCGGCTACCACCTGCCTGGTCAGATATCTGGCATCAATACTTAATACATCCATGGCCTCATAATTCGTCCGATTGCTGTATCCGAAGCTGTATATATAGCCGGTTACAATATCAGGATCATCCTTCTTGATCCGCACAAGAGATCGTTGCTTAAAAGATGTGACAATACATTGCTCTTCCATATGATTCTCCCGGAGCAGTTCAGCAACTTTTTTCTCCAGTTCACCATCATTCCGAACTGTTTTCAGTTCTATATTCATCATTACTTTACCTTTGCAGGTGTCGATCGCATCCTTCAAAGTCGGAATCTTGGTTCCGGCATATTCTTCCGGATATTCTGCTCCGGCATCTAACTGCTGCAGTTCCTCATATGTACTGTCACAGACTAACTTATCAACGCCTGTCGTCCGTTCCGTCGACGGATCATGCATTAGCACCAATTCTCCATCCGAAGTCAACCGGACATCCATCTCCACATAGTCTGCCCCTTCTTCGATCGCCTTCTCAAATGCCGGGATCGTATTTTCAGGAGCTTCACTGCTGGAACCTCTGTGTGCGGTGATCAACGTTGCCCCAAGGGAAGCATATGTCGGTGTAGCACCGGCAGACAAAAAACGAACATTCAGATATACTGCAAGCATACAGGCTACAGCAACCAGACTTACAAGTACATAATGAGTCTGCTTTTTCAGATCTGCATCATCCACATGATACATAAGCATCTTCGGTCGAGCAAGCTGCAATACCGCCGATATATTGAACATACCGCAGATAAAAAGCAGCAAAGCACCTACCACGATATTGATATTATTATATACCTCATAGAACAGAATAAGCACATTATCTCCATCGGATTTTGCTTTTATCACCAATACACTTACAACGATAAAGATCGCATATAACAATACGCAGAATAATCCGACAAATATCTCCCATAACGCCTGGAATATAAAATGATGCACCGATTCCCGACAGGTCAGTCTGGTCTGTTCCGCTGCCTTTGCAGTCTCCTCATTCCCCAGTATCAACAAACGGATATATGGAATTTTTACCGACATAATCCAGATACTGATCAGATAGATTACTATAAATCCTATCCAAAATGCCTTCTTGCCTGTTTCTCTGATACAAAGCTTCAGCAGATATTTGGTAACTGTGTTATTATTCAACGCCATCAAAAACGGCGGCATATATACCGCAAATGCAAATGGAAGCATATAAAAGATACGACCAATCTTCTTTTTACCGAAGAAACGAAAGAAATACTTCTCAACCTGTACCAGATATCCGAACAGCCCTTGTCTGCTGTGCCTGAGTGCCGCATCAAACAGCACAACATACATCGTAAGGTTCAATAACATGAACACCATGAGCAATACGATCAAAAGCAGCATATATATGATCGTTCCCGGTTTTACCAGAACATCTAAAAAGTTCTCCTTCGTGACAGAACTGTAACCGGATAATTTAATTGCAAGATAAAATCCTCGAAATACAACAGGAATCAGGATAAATGACGAAACGACCAGAAACGCAAGCTGGCACAGCACCACCCTTATTTTATTATGTGCCAGAAAATATCTGACTCGGAGTATATATCCCGCTTTCATATCTGTCTGCCTCCCTGAAGTCCGTTCCATTTAGTTATCTTTATTATAGGCACAATTGAAACACTCTGCAAGCATTCTATACCACAATAAACCGACAAATCCAGTAAACTTCATATTACCTGTCTGAGTCCGAAGGACGAGTTGACACAGAAGCATTTACAGATAAGGCATATGCGGAAATTAAAAAGCATGAGATTACTTCTTGCTATTAGCTCTGTCATCAAAAAATGACATAAGTGAGGCTTCCGTTATGAGCTGCATATTGTCAGTAAATGCGAGTGCCTGTCTGAGTCCGAAGGACGAGTTGGCACAGGAGCATTTACGAAACAGACATATGCAGCGAATAGGAACCGCAACGAGTCATTTATGATGACAGAACTATAGCAGGAACTAATCTCATGCTACATCAACCATTTTAGAAGCCGGTGTTTCGGTTATCGATGATACGCTTTGCCTTACCCTCGGAACGAGCAATAGACTTCGGCGGAAGCAGTTCTACCTTGGCACTGATCAGTAGAGTCTGCTTGATCTGTGTCTTGATATATGCAGCCAGCTTCTCAAGCTTATCTGCATCGTTTATATCAACATCATCCTTTAATTCCACCTGAACAGTAAGCTTATCCTGTGAATTCACACGATCAACTACCAACATATAATGTGCAGATGCTTCTTTCACACCCATCAGTACAGCTTCAATCTGACTTGGGAATACATTGACGCCACGAACAACAAGCATATCATCGGTACGTCCTGTGATACGGCTCATCTTAACTGTTGTTCTTCCACAAGCACATGTTCCGTGATGTAAAGTACAGATATCATGTGTTCTGTAACGGATCATAGGCGCACCTGTCTTGGTCAGTGTCGTAAATACCAGTTCACCCGGTGTATCGTCCGGAAGCGGTTCTTCTGTTATCGGATCGATGATCTCTGCAAGCACATGATCTTCATTGATATGCATACCATGCTTTTCCATACATTCAAATGCAACACCCGGTCCACCAATCTCAGTCAGTCCGTAAATATCAAGTGCATCAAAATCAAGAAGCTCTTCCAGATGCTGTCTCATTTCCTCTGTCCATGGCTCTGCACCAAAACAACCGGATTTCAGTTTTAATTCTTCCGGCTTGATTCCCATTTCATGGATGGTTTCTGCCAGATATGTTGCATAAGATGGTGTACAGCAAAGCATCGTAGCACCAAGCTCTTTCATCATTATAATCTGTCTCTGTGTATTACCGGATGACATTGGAATTACTGTAGCCCCAATCTCTGTTGCACCCTGATGTGCCCCCAGTCCGCCAGTAAATAAACCATAACCATAAGCAATCTGAATGATATCATCCTTTGTACCGCCTGCAGCAGTCAGTGCTCTGGCAACCATCTCTGTCCATACCTTAATATCATTTTCCGTATATCCTGATACGATCGGCTTTCCGGTTGTTCCTGAAGAACCCTGAATACGTACAATATCTTTAAGATCTGCAGCAAATAGTCCATATGGGAAATTATCTCTCAAATCGGTTTTCTGCGTAAATGGAAGCTTTACGATATCTTCAATTCCATTAATATCTTCCGGTTTTACTCCGGCTTCGTCCATTCTCTTTCTGTAAGCCGGAACATTATTATATTCCAACTCTACGGTAGCTCTCAGTCTCTCTCCCTGAAGCTTTTTTCTTTCATCAAAATCCATACATTCCATTGCATCGTTATAGATGTAATGAATCTTCTTCTGTCTCATATGTGACTATCCTCCATGTCTGATCTTGGCTTTACTTTTTCGCTTTTATGTTTTTCCACACTAAAGCGTTTACCCATAAAAATTTTAGCTGAGCAGCCTGTATATGTCAAGGAAGTTTTTACCTTCCCTTAAAGATTTTATATAGCACAAAACGACCACCACACAGGCGCGTCCTGCATGATGGTCGTTTTGTCAATATATTGGTATATAAGATTTACGCAAATCTTGTTGTGTTAATCTTAACACCAGGACCCATTGTTGAAGCAATTACAACGCTCTTAAGGTACTGTCCCTTAGCAGCTGATGGCTTTGCTTTTACAATAGCATCCATTAAGGTCTGGAAGTTTTCGTCTAACTGTTCCTCTGTAAAGGAAGCTTTTCCCACTGGCACATGGATAATATTGGCTTTGTCAAGTCTGTACTCTATCTTACCGGCTTTGATATCGTTAACAGCTTTTGTTACGTCCATTGTAACTGTACCAGCCTTAGGGTTTGGCATTAAGCCCTTAGGTCCAAGTACACGACCAAGACGTCCAACAACACCCATCATATCAGGTGTAGCTACAACAACATCGAAATCTAACCATCCGTCTTTCTGGATCTTTGGAACTAATTCCTCACCACCTGCGTAATCAGCACCGGCAGCAAGAGCTTCGTCTACCTTAGCTCCCTTAGCGAATACGAGAACCTTAACTGTCTTACCTGTTCCATGAGGTAATACAACTGCACCACGTACCTGCTGATCTGCGTGACGTCCATCAACGCCCAGTCTTAAGTGAGCTTCGATTGTCTCATCAAATTTAGCTGTAGCCATCTTCTTTACCAAAGCAACTGCCTCTTCGAATTCGTAAACGGCTGTTTTGTCATAGAGCTTGCTTGCATCTATATATTTCTTACTCTTCTTCATTATAAACCTCCTGTGGTCTTATCGGGAGCGACCCTCCCACCAAAATGTTTTTATTCTTAATTACTCTTCAACTGTAACGCCCATTGAACGAGCTGTTCCAGCGATCATGCTCATAGCAGTTTCAAGGCTTGCAGCATTTAAATCTTTCATCTTAAGTTCGGCAATTTCCTGAACCTTAGCCTTTGAGATAGTTGCAACCTTTGTCTTCTTTGAGTTAGCTGAACCGGATTTGATATTACAAGCCTTCTTGATCAGAAGTGCTGCAGGAGGAGTCTTAGTGATAAAGCTAAAGCTCTTATCCTGATAAACTGTAATAACAACAGGAATGATCATATCTCCTTCGTTAGCAGTTCTAGCATTGAATTCTTTTGTAAATGCAACGATATTAACACCATGCTGACCAAGAGCCGGTCCAACAGGTGGTGCAGGTGTTGCCTTTCCTGCAGGAATCTGTAATTTGATATATCCTTCTACTTTCTTCGCCATCTTAGCGCACCTCCAAAAATATTGTGGTAATAACGGGGGATACCCTTCCACTCACTCTTACAATTTCTTGATATCAGCGAATGCAATCTCTACAGATGTTGCACGGCCAAATATTTCTACATCGATGGTAATGGTCTGTTTACTTGGGTTAATTGCCTTAATACTACCCACGGTACCTTCCCAGGCACCTGCTGTAACCTCAACCATATCGCCTACTTCCGCATCGATCACGATTGTCTCCTTGTTGATTCCAAGGTACTTCATCTCATCATCTGATAACGGAACCGGTTTTGATCCCGGTCCTACGAATCCTGTAACACCTCTTGTATTACGAACTACATACCATGTAGCATCGTTCATAATCATATTGAGCAGGACATAGCCGGGAAACAGTTTTCTGGTAACAGCTTTCTGTACACCGTTCTTAACCTCAATGGATTCTTCTACGGGTACAGATACTTCTAATATCTGGTCCTGTAATTTTCTGTTTTCAATTGTTTTCTCAATATCAGCTTTAACCTTATTTTCATAACCTGAGTAGGTATGGACTACATACCATTTTGCGCTTTCTGCATCTGCCATATAATTCACCAACCTTTACTCATTATATTATGAAATTCAAGCCTATTTGTATAAGCCAGTCAACGACTGCAATAATAGCTCCGAGGATTACCGTTGAAACGATTACTACGGCTGACTGCTTAAACAGGGTTGTTCTGTCAAGCCATGTGATTTTCTTGAATTCACCCTTTAGTTCCTGGGTCCAGCTTTTCTTGAGAGCTGTTGATTTTTCTTCACTTTTTGCCATTAAACCAATCCTCCTTCACTGGTCCGGAACTATTTTGTTTCCTTGTGTACTGTATGCTTCTTGCAGAATCTGCAGTACTTCTTTGTTTCCATTCTGTCTGGATGCGTTTTCTTATCCTTTGTCATATTGTAATTACGCTGTTTACAATCCTGACATGCCAATGTTATTTTAACGCGCACTTCCATCTACCTCCATTACTTATTTTAAGGCATAAAAAAAAGACCTCTTTCATCGCACGTTTAACAATAACACAAGTATACAGTGCAAGTCAAGAAATCTTTTTCTGTTTTTAGACATATTCTCTATTTTTTAATTTTATAAAGAAATATGCCGCATTTATTGGATTGTCTGCATTTACCCCTTCAGATCCTTTAAGGTATGGAATAATTCCATATCCGATTCTGTCAGTTTTACATTTGTACAGATCTGCTTTCCCTCCGGATCCGTGATCTTTACTTCTATAATATAGTCTTCTTTGATCCCGCTTGCCATCGCAGCCTGTAAAAACATCGGAAACTTCGGATGATTGGATGCAAATTTCTCCCATGCGGATTTTATCTTAAAAATTGATGCCGGATTTACCATATCTATCTCCTTATCTACCTGTAGTTTCCCCGGATTCACTCACCCTGCAGGCATATCTTCTGTCCATTTATTCTATATTATTTGCAGCATCAGAATAATGCTGCGATCGCGCCAAGCAGTCCATAACTTACAACTCCCACGATCAGGCCTGCAAGTACAACACCACCCATAACGGCAAGTGCGCTCTTCTTCCAGTCAAGATCTAAGAAACTGGCTGCCAGAGTACCCGTCCAGGCTCCTGTACCCGGAAGTGGGATTCCTACAAACAACATCAGTGCGATATAGACTCCACCGCCTGTCTTCTCAAGCAGCTTCTGTCCGCCTTTTTCACCCTTCTGAATACACCATGTAAAAAATTTTCCGATATATTTTTTGTCTTTTCCCCACATCAAAACCCGTCTGGCAAACCAGAAGATCACCGGAACCGGAAGTATGTTTCCGAGCATACAGATGATCAATGCCCGCAATGTCGGTATTCCGAATACCGCTGCATATGGAATTGCTCCTCGCAGCTCTACGATCGGAACCATAGATATCAGGAACATGATAAGATATTTTTTAACCATTATTGTCTCCTAATTTTCTTTTTTATAGAACGGCTCTGCATTTTCCAGAACTTTTTTTCCAAGTCCGTTATCTGTCCCGGTAAGTGCGATCGGAATACCGAACGCAAGCGGTTTTATCTTCGGAAGAAGTGAATCAAATAAATCTTCTTCGTCACCTTCAAAATCAATTGTGATCAGATATTCTTCATCTGAATTTTCTTTTTCCATCATCTGAATATAAGCCGCCTTTATATTTGGGCGTTCCACAAAGAATTTCTTTGCTTCCTCTAACATATCAACCGGCATATATTTCGGGCTCCTCAAACGGATCTTTGTATTTGCAGGAATAGTGTGTTTCTTGATATTTGTATTCTTTTGTTCTTCAAGAACACTCTTTCTGCTCTCATCAACTGTCTTAATCAGAGCATCCGGCACCTGCATTCCAACTGTATACGGATCGATCACGATACCCTGAATCTGTCCTTTTGAATTCAGAACCAGCGGAGCAACCTCTTTATAAGTGAGTGCCATCTTCTCAACTTCCACTTCTTTGATCGCATGCTCGAATTCTTCATCATTTGTAAAGCATGGGAAGAAATTCTTTCCTGTATTATCTGTGATAACCCGGAAGTTCACTTTGAATTTTCCGTCTCCCATGATCCTGCCCTGATCGTCTTTCACCGGCTTGGGATCCAGTGTCGCCGGCAGGATAAATCTTGCCTGTAATAACTTCTCAATAAAATTCTTTAGATTCTGCTGATTATTTTCGGCCTTAAAAACCTCAATTGCCTCCAACAATGCTTCATTCTTTATCTTGCCGCTTTCCATACTTAATTTTCACCTTTCTCTTTTATACTGTCCTTATAGGCTCTGTATTTAACTTCTGCCTTCTTGCCTTCTTCACTTCTCTTGGATGCCACCATCTCAGGCATAATATCCACCATAGGCTCGTTAATATATTCCGTCAGCTTCTGAAGGAATTCCTTTCCACCTTTATAAGTAGCTACCGGAATGGTCACGACACCCTGATTGGTCATCATAACATACCCTCTTACCACATGGTAAAACGGCTTATGCAGCTTTGCCTGTTCCTTTATATCAGAAATATCATAACATTTCCATCTTCCGGGGATCTTACTGTAATACAGATGTTCTTTATCAAGCTTCGCAGCTGACCCTACGATACATCTGCACATCATACCGATCAAAAATCCAAGCGCCAGTGCCGCAAGAATCAGGATCCGTCCAGTTCCTTTAAATACACTGTCAAATCCCAGAAGTGCTACAACGATAAATAATACGATTGCTGTACCAACAATAAATGCCAGATACCCAACTGTAGTATATGCCTGATACTGTCCATTCTTATTTTTTTTGCATTTTGAATAATAACTGAACGGTGAATCAATAAGGCCAAGGTCAGCCCCACATAACGGACAATATTTCTGATTCAGTGTCGCATTTGCAGGAATTGACTTTCCACAGTGCGGACAACGGAAAAAAAACTGATTGATAATACCCGATAATAACAGCATGATAACAAACAGTCCCCATCCGTATATGATCTTTCCGACAAATGTAAATATAAACAGTCCCAGCGTACCGATCACAGGCATAATTACAATACAGCCCTTGGCAATTCTTAACTTCATCTCTTCCTCCATCCGCAACAGAGTATTCCATCTGTTATTCTGTATAACAGCTCTGCTGTGGCTTTCTTCTTTCTATTTTCAGACCGGATCAGATCCTAGATCTGTGCAAATGCCTGTTCCAGATCCGCAATCAGATCTTCCGCATCTTCCAGTCCACATGAATAACGAACAAGATCCGGATATACACCACATGCTGTCAGTTCCTCATCATTCATCTGCCTGTGTGTTGCACTTGCCGGATGCAGACAACAGGTTCTTGCATCAGCTACATGTGTCTCGATTGAGCCAAGTTTTAAGTGCTTCATGAATTCTTCCGCTGCTTTTCTTCCGCCCTTTACACCGAAGCTTACAACACCGCAGGAGCCGTTTGGCAGATATTTTTCTGCAAGTGCGTGATATTTGTCATTTTCCAGTCCACAGTAATTCACATAAGCAACCTTATCATTCTGTTCCAGATATTTTGCAACTGCGAGTGCATTCTCACAATGACGCTTTACTCTGACATGCAGACTCTCCAGTCCGAGATTCAGGATAAATGCACTCTGCGGAGACTGTACAGAACCGAAATCACGCATCAGCTGTGCAGTTGCCTTTGTGATAAATGCGCCCTCTTTTCCGAACTTCTCTGCATATGTAATTCCATGATAACTGTCATCCGGTGTGGTAAGTCCCGGGAATTTGTCTGCATATTTCATCCAGTCGAACTTTCCGGCATCTACGATACATCCACCGACAGCTGCTCCATGTCCGTCCATGTATTTGGTTGTGGAATGGGTTACGATATCTGCTCCCCATTCGATCGGACGACAGTTGATCGGAGTCGGGAATGTATTATCTACGATAAGCGGTACGCCTTGCTCGTGAGCTACCTTTGCGAACTTCTCAATATCTAATACAGTCAGAGCCGGATTTGCTATGATCTCACCAAATAACGCCTTGGTATTCGGGCGGAAGGCTGCACGGATCTCATCTTCGGATGCATCCGGATCAACAAATGTGAAATCGATTCCCATCTTCTTCATGGTTACAGCAAATAAGTTGTAAGTTCCGCCATAGATAGAATTCGATGCAACAACATGATCGCCGCAATTTGCAATATTGAATACTGCATAGAAGTTTGCAGCCTGACCGGAACCGGTAAGCATTGCAGCTGCACCACCCTCTAACTGACAGATCTTCTTTGCAACCAGATCATTTGTAGGATTCTGAAGTCGGGAATAAAAATATCCGTCTGCCTCCAGATCGAATAATTTACCCATATCCTCACTTGTTGCATATTTGAATGTCGTGCTCTGGTAGATCGGAACCTGTCGTGGTTCTCCATTTCCCGGTTCATAACCTCCCTGTACACATGTTGTATTAATCTTGTATTTACTCATTACGTCCTCCTAATAACCATATATCTTCTGTGTTTTATAATCTGTTTCAGGCTTCTGTATCCATATCTTTTCTCAATATTTCCGGTCATATGAATATTACCTTTTCCTGTAACATTCAGCACATCATCTCATTATATATAATTTATCCCATTCCTGCAAGCACATGAACTACGGCAATAATTAAAAATCGGTTAAGATTTTCTTATATTTATGACAGTTCAAAAATCTCCCTGCAAAGCTTTCTTCCCGACCGTGTCCGGAAAATCTTCTCATAGGCAGACCAGACTGCCTTAATATGTTCTTTATCCTCATACAGATTAACAAGAAAATCTGCTTCTACCAGTATCTGATAATCCGTTCCGTCAATATTCGAATAAGTATGGTGATGACCGACCAGATAGCATACTCTTTCAATAAATGCAGTATCATCCGTCAAAGACAAAAGCAGCTTTTCTGCTTCCGGCGGTCCTTCCTTCTCCTGCGTTTTCCCTGTATTATATCCATATTTCTTTTCTGAATTCTTTATTCCTATATCATGCACAAGTGCGGCTACTTCCAGTATTTCCATCTCTTTTCCTGCAATGCCTTCCATCTCACCGATCAGCTTGGCAAAAGAATGAACCTTCAGAAAATGATGGATCCGTCTGGCATCTCCTGTATAATATTCGATCATTTTTTCTTTAACCCGAGATTCCAAATCCCGGCTTATAGGGATTATGTGTTCTGCTTCCATTCTTTTCCTCCTGACTGTCTGCCGACTGTTTTGAATTATATGATCCGACCGTTTACTGTCTTTTTATTTATTTTATATCTCTGTTCACTCCCCGATTATATATGGCAACTGCAGAATACGCAACTTTTTTTCCAGTTTCTTCCGATTCTGAAGATTTTCACCTTATTCTTTTGCCTTATTAAAATGTTTTATATCGTTTTTTACTTATAGGTTGTCTTTTCTTTTCATATAGTAGTATAATTTTCAAATGCAGGTATTTTTAGGAGGTTTTACAAATGAAAGATAATTCCCGTCCAATCGGTATATTTGATTCCGGCATTGGCGGTATCAGCGTCTTAAAAGAAATCGTTGCACTGATGCCGGAGGAAAATTATATATATTATGGTGATTCTGCACATGCTCCATATGGTACACGTTCAGTCACCGACATTCAGAACCTAAGTCGGAGCTGTGTAGAATTTCTGCTTGAACATGATGCAAAAGCGATCGTGATTGCCTGCAATACAGCAACCAGTGCCGCTGCCACCATGCTCCGTACCGACCATCCCGATATCCCGGTAATCGGTATTGAACCGGCATTAAAACCAGCCGTTCTCTGGAAGGAACATGACCGGATCGCGGTTATGGCTACCCCTATGACATTAAAACAGGATAAGTTTCTGTCACTGATGCATACATACGAAGACCGATCCGTAATCTACCGTGTACCATGTCCAAAGCTGGTTGGCTTTGTGGAAAACGGAGATCTGGACAGTCCGAAGCTTCATGATTATCTGCAAGAGGTTCTCTCGCCTTATCTGGAAAAGGGAATTGATGCGATCGTGCTTGGCTGTACACACTATCCGTTTGTGGAAAAAATGATCCGAACCGTTGTCGGTCCGGACATCAAGATTTTTGTCGGGAGCCACGGAACTGCCGTAGAACTGCGTCGCCGCCTGATCGCAGCAGGCTTAAAATCAGATTCTACCGGAGATGGAACAGTCGAGATCTATAACAGCTGTACGACTGACGGGGACGCGCATGTTGCCCTTTGCAGGAAGCTGCTGGCATTATAATGTACCGTACGGAAGAAGTTAGCTGCTATCATTCATTTCGCAAATCATTCTCGTTCTATTTCGCAAAAGATTAACAGGTATCCGGTTTTATATACCCTTTATTTCACAGAACGCTCGCGCTCTATTTTTCACGTAACGGTACTAACCTCACTGCTTTTAGCAGTTCGCTAAGGACCGACGTGAAAAAAGGTCTGTTACATAAAGGTATATAAAACCGGATACCTGTTAATCTTTTTCTATGATCCTGTTAGAGATTGCCGAATTCTTATGAACATACCATTTAATACAACTCTTCATCGTAGTATCGTAATAACAGTCCGGTCACGCGGTCATAGGCTGCGAAACCGTCTGAGACACCGTTCAGGTTCAGACTTGTTTCAGTGAAGGTATTGGATGCCTGATTGACGGTATCCGTCGATAGAATGGCCTTATCCTCCACCTTTTCCCATGTCTCCGGGAGTAGAAAGATATCATCTGACAGCACCTGTTCGGATATCCTCTCATTTGCCAGATATAGCTCCGCGTCCTTCCCGACAGCCTCATAATAGGCATTATCTACATAAGATAATACACTCAGATACCCGGAATAAATAAAGAATGGATCTTCGCTGCCGATACAGGCAAGATAAGATATAAAGTTTGCCTCATCCTCATAGATATACCCATGCAGATGCGCCAGCTCATGGCAATAGGTTGCCGGATAATTTGTGATATACATATTTGCATTACAGTTTGCTTCCATCGAAAATGGGAAATAATATCCCGCCATATAGCTCTGGCTCATCAGCCCGGAGAACATCATATGCTTGACATTCGGATAGTACCCGGATAACCGTGGATACCGTCCGGACAGTTTCCGAAGTGCATTTCTCGCCTGCTCCTGCATATCTCCATCATATGTTATGTATCCGTTTTCATCCCGCTCTACTTTTGTACTGTATTCGTTGCACTGCTTTACGATATAATTGCGAAGCGCCTGCAGCTCTTCTACTTTATACTGTCGTTCCTCCGTTTCTCCGTTTACAGGAAGCGATGAACAGTGATAATAGATCGTACAGTTTCCGGTCATAATAAGGCAGACCACAACCGTTATATATGCAATAACAAGATCATAGATCCTGCAAAATCTCCGATATCTCTTATGTTTTCTTAAAAAGATCAACAGAATATTCAGGATCAGGAATGCAAGGATCAGCAGGATCGCCGTAACGATCATAATCTCCCCGATCGAAAAGGAAAACAGATTGCCAAATCTTGCAAATACTGCAACAATAACAGGATTCACATGTTCAGCATACCAGTCGCACCAGTTTCCCCATCCTGTCTTTCTACTGACCCACGGAGCAGCCCACGCCGCTGCATTTATCACTATGACCAGAATCACCCCTGTAAGAAGAAGCGTTCTGTGGATATGCATTTTTTTCTCGTTCTTTTCCATCTTACTCATAATCTTATTCTTTCTACCAGATAGTGTATTTTTTAATATGCGTCCTGTCGGCCTCTCATACATAGAGGCAAATAACATCTGTAATTTACCTGTTCAGTATAACATCCTGCTTTACTTTTTACGACGCACTTCACAGATTTATAACAAAAACTCCCTCAAAGTTTGACATCTTCTCTGCCTGCTGGCAGACCTGTCATTCTTTGAGGGCATTCTATTTCCTGTTATACTTTTTACTATCAGCACATATTTACGATAAAATTATTTCAGATCTTCTACCAGCTCATACAAGGCTTCTGCAGAATTGAAATTATCAGATGTGATCTCATCACTTGGGATGATAACATCGTATTTGTCTGCAATCTCCGCAATGATCGTTATAATATCCAGAGATTCCAGTATCCCATCATCTACCAATGCATCTTCATTTTCAAAGTCAACATTTGGCTTGATCTTTTTTAACATTGCAATAAAATCATTCATAATCTTATTCTCCTTTGTTCTTTGATTCTGCTATCTTTTTTATTTCTTTTCGAAGAAGCGAGCCCTTAAATGTCTTCGGTACTTCTTCAATATAAAATATCTTCTGTGGTAGCTTATAGCTTTCTACCTGTTGCTGCATATAGATCAAGAATGCAGCTTCGTCAAAACCATTCTCTTGTACAATCAGCATAACCGGTAATTCTCCGGTAATCGGATCATGAACGGAACTGTAGGCACAATCTGCCACACCCGGATACCGGATCGCAACAGCTTCTACCTCTGCCGGCGAGATCTTGCTTCCGCCATAGTTGATAACATCATCTGCCCGTCCAACCAGAATAATACTGCCATCTTCATCCATATAGCCAAGATCATTTGTCATAACATAACCATCCACTACCGTTTTCGCAGTAAGCTCCGGATCATTGTAATAGCCCTCCATAACAATCGTACCACCCCAACCCAGTAAAGCAGGCTGTTTCTCGGATCCATTCTCTATAACATTTCCTTCTCCATCTATAAAACGCACCAGAGAATTGACGGTCGGATATCCGATACAACCATTCTTATTCTGTCGGCTAAATTCCAGAATACATGAACAGCCGGCTTCTGATGATCCATAAAAATTATAGAGTCTTGTATTCGGAAGATACCGGAGTAATTTTTCCTTATCTGTTTCCGGAAGTGGTGCTGACCCCACCTGTATATAATCAATCTGATCCGCATATTCGGAGATCCTGTCACCTGACAGGTGAAAGATCATTCCGAGCGTTGCCGGAGAAATCGCCATAGATGTTGCATGATACTGCTCGAGCATCTTCCAGAGATTGCCGATCAGCGCCATGCCATTCATCAGACAAACGGTTCCGCCATTAATCATATCCGACTGATACCGTCTTATACCAAAGGAATGATTAAGCGGCATCGGTATGATCTCCACATTTCCCGGTTTCATCTGTGTTCCTTCCATGACATTTCCGGCGATAGCAACGTCATTCTTATGATACATGACAACACCTTTTGAGTTCCCAGTCGTACCAGTCGTGAATAACAACATTGACCATGTATCTGAATTCGGAAGTGGATATTCCAGTTCTTCTGCACTTTTCATCTGCTCCACCAGCTTCTTTGTGGATAACCAGCACATTCCCTCTGACTCTCTATTTGAGATCAGCCATTCTGCATCCACCTTATCCCGAATCTCCTGTATACGCTCCGGTGAAGTGGATCGCTCTACAGGAATCACAAGTGCCTGTATATATTGCAAAGCCGAAAACAAAACCATATAATTAATATCCTGAGTACATCGCAAAATAACATGTGCGTCCTTTTTTATACCATTTCGGACCAGCACATTTGCCATCTTTCTGATCGCTGTCCAATACTCCGAATATGTCAGATATTTTTTTAACTCACAGACAGCCGGTGTATCCGGCTGTGTCTCCGAATATTTTTTTATATAATGAAGCACTGTTTCCATTTCTATATTATTTCTCCTTTACAATATTATCTTCCCATTTCTGCATAAGTGTAGTTCTCTCTTCGTGCCATAGTTCACAGGCATGCTGCCATTCAGCTTTTTGTTTTTTATCCAAATCAGCACTCAATCCATATTGTTGTTTCATGTATTCTGCCAGATATGTTGTCACTTTCTGCGAACCTGCAACATTGGTATGTTTGCCATTGTATAAATCCGTTGAAAAGTCAAGCCCTATGTCATCCACATAAAGATTCATATCCAGATAATCATATCCCTGTTTCTTACAGTATTCACCGATCTGCTTTTGTTCAACGATCTGATCTTTGCGTGGTTTATATGGGGTAAATATTAAAAGCACCTTTTTATCCAGCTCTTTTGCCTTGTCCTCAATTGCATCTATATAAGTTTTAGATTTCTCCGATAATATCGTATCATCATCTGACTCATATACCAGTTTTTTCTTTGCTTTTACATCTGCTCTTACATTTACATATTTGTCTGAAACCGGTTCATTTTTTAATCGCTCGATCAAATAGTCTCTGTCGTATTCCATTAAATTATTATGATACTTTAATACCGAGAACATCATTTCCATCTTACTTATCAAATCTTCATCATATAAATCATTGATCATTTTTAAACGTGTAATTGACGGATTCATTCCGGATGTTACAACCTCAAATCGATATTTCTGTTCTTCCGGACTAATCGCATCATACTGATCTCTCGCTACTATATTTCTAAGCTCTACCACGATCAAATCTGCATCCTGACTTTTGACTGCTTCCTCCATAATATATGGTATCTGACAGATATCCTGACTGGCACTTCCTATAACCGTGGACGTAAACCCCTGTTCTTCATATGCCTGCGGAGCTATCCAATAACGATACAAGGCACTTGAACCAATCATGATCACATCAATAGTATTTTTATCTTCCGCATAATATGTTGCCCACATATCTGTATCATTATCATCCGGTCTTGCAAACTGACCAGTCTTAGAAACCAAATATACTAATATAACGAAAAATATTATAACAGATATTATTTTCTTTATAATCTGAAATCCTTTTGTGTTTATTAATTTCATTTTAGCTCCTTTTAGAATTGCTCATATATAAATACAATCTGGCTGCCGGTTCCATATACTCCAAATATCAGCACGCATAAAATACCGGCAATAAGAACCGTCCATCGCAGCCAAAGATTCTGACGCAGCAGCCAGTCTCTGATATCTTCCTTTATTCCTATTTGCTCCCGAATCTCCTGTGCAATTGATACACATAACAAAATCAGTACACCGATAAAGATTACTCCCCACTCCCGCTGAGATATAGAAAAATCATTTACCAGATCATAAATTTTTCTGTAATCTACTATACAGGATGTAATCATTTGAAAACTCGCACGGATTCCCTTTCCCATAAAAATGATACGTCCGATCACACATAATAAAAATGTCCGAAGCATCCGGAATATATTCCAGCTTATACAGTTTGTCCGTATATTCAGTTTCTCTGTTAATTTAGCGACCGGCTGCTCAAATAATGTCGATAAGCAGATCAGGATTCCGTGAAACAATCCCCAGCCGATATAATTCCACTTTGCCCCATGCCAGAGTCCGGTCAGGATCCATACGCACAGGATCGGTACACAAGAGGCAAATCCGGTTCCTATGGTATTTCCCAGATATTTCCGCACCTTGGTATTCCATTTCAACAGGATCTTTGAAGTCGATACCGGATAGAATACATATTCTCTGAAGAACGCTCCGAGTGAAATATGCCATCTTCTCCAGAACTCCGGCAACGTCTGGGAAAAATATGGCCGCCTGAAATTTTCTCCAAGCGTAATGCCAAAGCACTCCGATGCGCCACGTACGATATCCATGCATCCGGAGAAATCACAGTAAATCTGGATGGAGTACATAACCGCCGCCAGAAAGAAGATCATACCTTCATACTGATCAGAATGTTTAAATACTTCTGTCACAAATGGACTGATACGGTCTGCCATCACCATTTTCTTAAGTGCTCCCCACAGAATCAACCATGTACCTTTTATCACCGTATCATAATCAAACTTATGCTTTTCCCATAGTTGATGCGCAACCAGTTCATATCGCGCAATCGGTCCCTGCGTAATATGTGGAAAATATAATACATACGACAGATATTTCAGAAAATTCTTCTGTGCATGGATCCTTCCGTTATAGACATCAACCAGATAAGAGATCATCATAAAGGAATAAAAAGAAACTCCAAGCGGTGCAGGGAAATGCCAGTCCGGAATCCGCTGTATCGCTTCGTATGGAAGAAAACGTTTGATGTTCTCGATGGCAAATCCTGTCACCTTGAATACAATAAGCGCACCTATTACGATCAGCAATGCTAGCACCAGATATTTCTTTCGTTTCTTTTTCTGTGCTGTTTTTATCTTTCTTGCAGTTCTCTTATCTGCATCCAGAAGCAGCCGGTCCTGTTCCTCCAGATTTTTCTCCATCAACATTGTCAACGGATATACCAGAAATGCGGTTCCAACTACGATCAGGAGATCATCAATCCCACTATAAGCATAGAAAACCACACTTGCGGCAAGGAGCACCCACCACTGGATTTTCTTTGGTACTATATAATATATCAAAACTGTAACTGCTAAGAATACTATAAATATGTATGATACGACAGACATGCCTTCTCTCCATTTCTTTCTCTTTGTTTCACGCCCGTTTCTGTATGGCTTTTTTTACACCGTACTGAATGTGCTCCAGTATTTTAACAGCAATGTGCAAATGATCGACATTACAAGAATAATGATAAGGGAAATCTTCCAGCCTTCCCGGAACATATACTTTGGTTCCAGTCCATATCCCACCGGAATCGCACGAATCGACGTTGGCAGCATATAAGACAGGTTCACACCAATGGATGCTACGTATATATACGGAATCGGATTCAGCCCACATCCCTGTGTGATTGAGATCACAAGTGGAATCGCAACCGCTGCCGTAGCTGTATTTGAGGTCACATCCGACAACAGTAGTGTTGCAGTCAGAATGATCAGGATCGTTACAAAACCACCCTTCATATCAAGGGAAGAAATCACTTCTCCAAGTGCTTTTGCAACACCTGTTGCATTGATCAGGCTTCCAAGTGCCAGACCTCCGGCAAATATATACATCAGATCCCAGACGATCTTTCCCTGCACCTGTTTCCAGACCATGATCCGTTTTCCCTCTTTATTTGTAAAAAGAAAGGCGATGATCGCACAGATGATAAATACATATGCAGGCTTTAATCCCGGCAATATATCCTGATAAAGCTGTCTGGTAAATGCCAGACCTGTTGCCACTACAAACAGCACAAGTGCGGATTTTTCTTCAAAGCTCATCTTTGGAAGCTTCCGGTACTGTTCCGCAAAATATTCACTGGAACCACCTAACAGATCTGTCTTCTTTACATCACGAAGAATAAATACTACATTGATCAGCATTAAAATCAGCATAACCGGAAGGAACCGGATAACCCAGGAGGAATACATATATTCTTTTCCGGTCAACTGCTGGATATATTCCACCGTTACCAGATTCATAGCCCCACCAAGTGGAGATGCCAGACCACCAAGTCCTGTCGCATAAGCGATCGTCAGCAGGATCTTCGATGCCGTCTTGCTGTTTTTCACGTCATCCATTCCAATATATTTCAGCATAGAAACTGCGATCGGCGTGATCGTTGCGCATACTACTGCATTCGGAAGCACCGCAGATAATACCATTGACAACGCAAACCAGAACACAAGCTGCATTCTAAGACTGTTTCCGATCAGACGCAGAAACGTGATCGCAATTCGTTTGTCCAGTCCTGTATTTTCCCATAATACTGTTATGATCGAAGCTCCAAGCAGCAGCAGAATCGTTTCGTCCGCATAATTCGATATTATGACCTTCATCTCCGCCATAGGAACTACTGCATTGATCGCAATCGGCAAAAACGCCGTTACTGCATAATCTACCGGACCTGTTACCCACCAGTATGCCATCCAGAATACCGTTCCAACTGCTGCCCGTTCTGCAAATGTCGGCAGAACTGAATGCGGTAAAAGAAAGCATGCCAACAGGAATAGAACCGGTCCAAGTAACAAATGAATCAATCGTTTATAATTTCTCATATAATCCTCCAAGCAAGTCCTACTCGATATATTGTTCTTTCTACATAAAAAAAAGAACCCTAATATCGGATTATAAAAATCCAATATTAAAGCTCTATTAAAAATTCGACATTCTTCTATTTATTTTTAAGGTTTTGGAATAAAAAATGTGAAAATACTTCCTTTATTCTTTGTACTTTCAACATAAATCCCTCCCCCATATAACTCAGCAATCTTCATTGCCTGTGAAAGTCCCAGACCAAAGCCTTCCGCATTACGATCTTTTTTTTCTCGATAAAAGCTTTCAAATATTTTGGATATATTTTCTTTCTCTATTCCACAGCCTTCATCCTGAATACGAATATACGACTTTCCGTCTTTCTCTCCACAGGACACATAGATTTTAGCTCCTTCATTGCTATACTTTACAGCATTTGAAAGAAAGTTATTTATAACAATATAGATAAGATTCATATTTGCCTGTATGATAGTCGGCTGAAGGGAATATTCAAATGTAATGTGTTTCGTATCAATATATGCTATATCATCACATGCAGATTCAATTACATCCCGAACATCAATATCTTCTATACTGAATGTTGTCCCCTTTCTATCTATTGCAGTCATCTGAAGCAATTGATCAACCAGATTCTTCATACGGTTTGTCTGTCGCTCAAATACCTCTATACTTTTTATTGCTTCTTTATCCTGCTTCTTTTCTGCCACCTCTCTCGACACCTGGCATTGTGCATGCATAACAGCAATAGGCGTACGAAGTTCATGGGATACATTCGCATTAAATTCTTCCTGACGTTCCAACTCCTGCTGCACTCTCTGGTACAAATGATTATTTGCATCTGTTAACATCTGAAGTTCTTTAAAACATCCTTTATATTCCAGACTATCCGTAAAATCCAGATTCTCCCCGCTCTTTTTTATCGATTCATTCAACTGTCTCATTGGTACAGCGATCAGATATCTTAATAAAAGGGCAAATAAAATAAAAAATGCGCCAACAACTCCTATCACCAAATATGACTGATGCCACAGTTCGCGATAATTGTCTTTCACCGCCTGTTCCGATATCATAGCACATACCAGATAAAAACTGTCATCCTCCGTTCCATTCTTCATTTTTCCACGTCTGGTTGCTACGTAATAACGCTCTCCCTGAAAGGTTACTTTTGTAAGACTCTGTAATCCGATATCAAGCCCGGTTCTGAAATCATCCGGCATTCTGCCATCAAGAAAACTTCCGTCTCTTGACTGTAAAAACACATATACATTTTCGTTATAAGTATCTTTCTCTTCCAGATCGTAAAAATCGCTTTTTATATACGGATTCTCACTCTCATCAAATCCTATATTTTTTTTTGCACGTTTCACTTCCTGCGCCAGTTCTGTATAAGCCAGATATTTAGTATCCTCTGTGATCAGATTCTTCTGCATCAATAAAAGACATATCGTTCCTGCTGCAATGATAAGTCCACAAACAATAACAGTAAAATTAATAAATGAGATTTTCCTTTTTAACATTCCAGTCTATAACCTACTCCCCGGATCGTATGTATCAGGTTTTCCTCAAATGGATCATCGATTTTTCTGCGAAGATATCGAATATATACATCATCTACATTTGAATTGATATCATCATCAATGCTCCATATATTTGCACGAATCTGTTCTCTTGTGACAACAATGTTCCTGTTTCGCACCAGATATTCCAGGATTGCATATTCCCGGACTGTAAGATCGACAGTCACACCATCCCGGACAACCCGGTGATTATTTGTATCAATCTGTAATGACCCATAATTCAAAATGCTGTCATTACTTATATGTACAGTACGAAGCATTACCCTTAACCTTGCGAGCAATTCCGAAAACTCAAACGGTTTTGTCATATAGTCACTGGCTCCTGCATCCAGTCCCCTGACAATATCCTGCGTTTCGGACTTTGCAGTCAAAAAAAGCACCGGAACCTGTATTCCTTCTGCCCGGATTGTTTTTAAAACCGACATACCATCTTTCTTCGGAATCATAATATCCATTATAACTCCATCGTAACTTGCTGTCTCCAGATAATCAAGTGCTGCCTGTCCGTCAAAACAGGCATCTACATTGTAGCCTTCTTTTGTCAGTTTATTACATATTATATGATTCAGATCCAATCCATCTTCAACAACCAAAATGCGCATGGACACAACCTCCCTATCCTAATATACAATGGCATACCATCATTAAAATAAGATTAAAGGGACTGACACCGAAAAATATTTTCAATGCCAATCCCTTTTATCATGCTTATTTTAGTTGTTACCAGGCATTTACTACCTGTTTATATTACTACTTCTCATTTCTCGCTGTCAATTTCTGACCGTCATAGTCAATGATGATCGCTGACTGGGTGGACACTTCACCTGCAAGGATCATACGGGCAACCAGCGTCTCGACATTCTTCTGAATAAAACGCTTCAATGGTCTTGCACCATAGACCGGATCATAGCCCTGATCGATGATCGCACTCTTGGCCTCATCTGTAAGCTTGATCGTAATCTCCTGTCCGGCCAGACGTTTGTTCAGATCCTTGACCATAAGATCAACGATACTGCCGATGTTCTCTTTGCTTAATGACTTAAAGATGATCGTCTCATCGATACGGTTCAGGAACTCCGGACGGAAGTGCTGTTTCAGTTTATTCATAACTGTCTCCCGTATCTCATCAGTAATCTCGCCACCGCCTTCTGCGATATCCACACCACCGATATTCGATGTCATAATGATGATCGTATTCTTAAAGTCTACCGTTCTACCCTGTGAGTCCGTGATACGTCCATCATCCAATACCTGTAATAATACATTGAATACATCCGGATGTGCCTTCTCAACTTCATCGAATAAGACAACCGAATATGGTTTCCTACGAACTGCCTCGGTAAGCTGTCCGCCTTCATCGTAGCCTACATATCCAGGAGGCGCTCCGATCAGTCTGGATACACTGTATTTCTCCATATATTCACTCATATCGATACGAACCATGTTCTGTTCATTATCAAATAAAGCTTCTGCCAGTGTCTTTGCAAGCTCTGTCTTACCTACACCGGTTGGTCCAAGGAACAGGAATGAGCCGATTGGCTTGCTTGGATCCTTGATTCCTGCTTTGGAACGGATGATCGCATCGCTGACATATTCAACAGCTTCATCCTGACCGACAACCCTCTTATGAAGTTCATCTGCAAGATTCAGTGTCTTACTCTTTTCACTCGCCGTCAGTTTGGCTACCGGAATACCGGTCCACTTGGATACAATCTCCGAAATTTCTTCTTCTGATACGACCTCATGTACCAGCTTTCGTTCTTTCTCCGATGCGGACTGCTCTGCCAGTTCCAGCTCTTTCTGAGCTGCCGGAAGTTTGCCATACTGCAATTCGGCTGCTTTGTTCAGATCGTAATTTCTCTGGGCAACCTGAATATCATTCTTGATCTTCTCGATCTCCTCTTTCAGGTTACGGATCTTCTCAACGCCTGCCTTTTCATTCTCCCATTTGGCTTTCAGATTATTTGCTTTATCCTTTAACTCTGCAAGCTCTAACTGTATATCCGCCAGTCTCTGCTTGCTCAGGTGGTCTTCCTCTTTCTTCAGTGCGGCTTCCTCGATCTCAAGCTGCATGATTTTTCTTGTGATCTCATCGACTTCGGCCGGCATGGAATCCAACTCCGTCTTGATCATCGCACAGGCTTCATCGACAAGGTCGATCGCTTTATCCGGAAGGAAACGATCTGTAATGTACCGATTGGAAAGTACCGCTGCACTTACCAATGCACCATCCGAGATCTTAACTCCATGGAACACCTCATATCTTTCCTTGATACCACGAAGAATGGAGATCGTATCTTCTACCGTCGGCTCATCGATCTGTACCGGTTGGAAACGACGTTCCAGAGCGGCATCCTTTTCAATGTACTGTCTGTATTCGTCAAGTGTCGTTGCACCGATACAATGCAGTTCGCCACGGGCAAGCATAGGCTTTAACATATTGCCTGCATCCATTGCGCCATCTGTCTTACCGGCTCCAACAATCGTATGCAGCTCATCAATAAAGAGGATTATCTCACCTTCTGATTTCTTTACTTCATCCAGAACTGTCTTCAGACGTTCCTCAAATTCACCACGATACTTGGCACCGGCAACCAGCGCACCCATATCCAGTGCGAATATCTTCTTATTCTTCAAGCCTTCCGGCACATCACCTCTGACAATACGCTGTGCCAGACCTTCTGCAACCGCTGTCTTACCTACACCAGGTTCACCGATCAGAACCGGGTTATTCTTGGTCTTACGGGAAAGGATCCGGATCACGTTTCGTATCTCAGCATCTCGTCCGATAACCGGATCGATCTTCTGCTCTCTTGCCCGTTCCACCAGATCGTATCCGAACTTCTCCATTGCTTCATAGGAATCTTCCGGATTCTCACTGTCTACCTTTTTATTTCCTCTGATATCTGCCAGAGCCTTTAAAAATGTGTTCCGATCGATCGCCCATGTTTTAAGCAATGGCTTCACATCGGAATCGGCTTTTTCAATCAGTCCAAGGAACAAATGCTCAACCGATACAAAGCTGTCTCCCATCTGCTTTGCTTCCTTTTCAGCCTGAATGAGCGCCTTTGAAAAATTATTTCCGGCGTACAGATTTCCGCCACTTACTTTTGGCAGTGATGCAAGCTTATCTTCCACCCTATTTACCGCTGCTGTTACATCTATATCGAGTTTTTCAAAAATCTTCGAAATAAGGCTTTCGTCTATCTCAAGCAATCCTGCAAGTAAATGAATCTGTGCAAGCTCCTGATTATCATATTCCAGGGCTTTATCTTTCGCTTTTTCTATTACTTCAAGCGACTTTCTTGTGTATTTGTCCATATCCATAATCATTTACCTCCTGACATATAAAAACTACTGTAATTCAAGATACACTTTCATTACAGTAGTTAACATAACACTTTTTGTTAGCACTGTCAAGAGGTGAGTGCTAATTTTTTGAGATTTTTTTTGCAAACCCTTTAAAATCAATGGTTTGCAGTATCTTATTTCTTTTGAAATTGTGATTTTTTCTGTTTTGACACCAATTTGACACCAATTTCTCTTTTTGTGGTGTCAAGCATTTAACACCATACTATCTAGTCTTGCAATCTCATTTTCAATCCTTGTCAGCTCTCCAATATGGTTATACACTTCCATTGTTACATCTATATGAGCGTGTCCCATAATATATTGAAGAACTTTTACATCCATACGGCACTCTGCCATTCTGGTACAAGCTGTGTGACGCATTACATGAGCTGAAAACTTTGGTAACAGCTCTGCTTTCCTATGCTCTTTTTTTGCTCTCTCTACTTCGGTTTTGTTATATGCGTCTACAATGTTGTATAAAACACTATTTACGCCATTCGGCATAAGCGGTCTGCCCGATTTTGCTGTAAAGACAAACCCCGAATACCCGTCCACCTCAATGCTCTTATCCTTTGCAAGCATAAAATTGATTTTCCTTTGTTCCTCAAAGGCTTTTGCAACTTCTTGTGTCATAGGTATAATACGAATACCCGACTCCGTTTTTGGTGTAGAGATATGGAACTTGCAACCGTCGCCTAAATTCTTATAAATGAGCTGGTGGTCTACATTAACCGTTTTTGCCTTGATGTTTATATCTTTCCATGTAAGACCAATAAGCTCCCCACACCTTAACCCCGTACCAATCATTATGGTAAACATAGGATAATATGTGTTATAGACATTGCTCTGTTTTACAAACTCCATAAACTTTTCTTGTTGAGAAACTGTTAAGGCTTCTTTTTCCTCTGCTGTTTTTCCATAATCACTAATGGAACTTTTTGCAGGGTTCTTTCGGATAATATCATCATCAACAGCCATTTCTAATGCAGGATAAAGCAGGTTGTGAATATACTTGATTGTAGAATAAGCATATCCAGCTTTGGAAAGTTTCGCATAATACGCTTTAATATGTGAGGGTAAAAGCTGAACAACTTTAATATTTCCAATCTCGTCTTTTACTCTGTTTTCCCAAGCACGAACATAACTAACTCTTGTAGTATCAGCCAGCTCACGAGTTTCCATATAACGCTCAAATAACGTGTTGAGCGTCATTTTTTTGATTGCTCCGTCTGTCAATATGTTATCTTCCATATCTTTTGCAATCTGCTTCTCTTTTTCTCGAAGCTCTGGTAAATCTTGTGCATAGACTGTCAATCTCTTGCCTGTTCTTACATCTGTATAACGATAACTGTATCTTCCATCATTACGCCAGTTTTCGCCCTCTCTTAATTTTCTTCCTTTTGGGTCTTTTCTACTAATTGCCATGAGAACCATTCCTTTCTGAAAAAGCCTCTTTTCTTGTTCTCACAGCGTGCTTTGTCCTTTCTTATTATACTACACACGCCAGAGAACATAAATAGAAAATCGCTCTATTCTTCCAAATATAACAAGTATTTCTTGACTTTTTCTATGGAATAAAGAACCCTGCGACCTATCACAATTTTTGCTCCTGCCTGCTCGCCAATCTTTCTTGCAGTAGCACGACCACAAGATAACATAGCAGACAGTCCCTCTATATCAACAGCAATCGGCTGTTCCGTTGCTCTTATCTTCGTTTTATTCATATTCCAACACCTTACCTCGCTGGAACATCACATCATTTAACACATCAGTATTTAACATAATGTAACACCCCCTTTACTGTGTGTCTATTTATAAGTTACATAAGCAGACAGACGGCTTTGGAAAGCTCCATTAGTATCTCAACTATTCCCATTCTTGTGGGCAGAACCGCACCATGCGGACGTATCATTATTCTGTGAGGATAGGTCATGGCAAAACGACTTTTCCAACAGTCGCTCTCGGATCACTGCGTGGGTCGCTCGCTTTCTTTTGGAAAGGTCGTGGCGTACAGTCCCCGTGGCTCGCTATCTCACAAACGTATCTGTCTGCTTTATTCAGTTGTCAAAGAGCTGTGGCGAAAGCGTGTTGCTTTCATGTAAAAGCAGGGCAGAGCAGGAAAGAGGGGGACATTAAACCATGGTCTGCTAAAAACTGCTTATTCTTCTTCGATTTCTAAGGCAATATCAAACCCTAAAATCATTTTGATAAGTGCTTCTCGGATAAGTCCCTTTAACTCCATATCTACAACAATATAGACATTGCCGTATTCATCATAAAGTGGGCGCAAACAGCACTTTGATATGTACGGGTCATAAAATGCCAGTATTTTTTCAATCGCTTTTTCGTCCCCGTCCATTGCTTGCGAAAGCAAATAGTAGGACGGCTTCTTAAATGTTTGCTTCATTTTACTGCTTCTCCTTTAGTATTTTTTTCATAGTTTCCAAAGCATGATGTCGGTTTCTAAATACACCGCTTTGCGTAATCTTTTGTAAGTTGGCAATTTCACTTTCTGTCATTTCCAAGAAGTAATACATTAACAGAGTATTTCTCTTTCTTTCTGGAAGTTTTTTCAAGGCTTCTGCCAGCTCATCATCAAGGACACGAATATCAATGCCACATACTGAAAAGATTGTATAATCTGTTTCGTAGTCGTCCCTCACAGCAAAATTTTCAACGAAAATTTCTGGAAGTTCACAGAATGGAATTTCTTTATCTTTTCGTCGTTTCAATCCTTGTTGGTAGTCCTTTACAACATGACGGACAACTTTCTTCAAACAACTTTCAAAGCGACATTGAACTGTTTTCTGGAAGTCAGACGGTTTCATCAATCTCACCCCCTTTCCACTATGATTTGAAAAGTGTTTATCCCTCTTTCCGCACCATATAGGGAATGAAAGGTGTGATTTAATGACCTCTTTTGAAAAATTTTTAAATTTTTTTCGGGTATGAAAAAAGCCCGCACAAAACATATAGTCTGTACGAGCCTTTAAAGCTAAAACATATTCAATTTTTAATAGTGTGCTATTAGGTGGAATTTGATTGCAAATAATTGTACTTAAAGTTTTCCATAATGCAAGCCCCCTTAAAGCACCGTATCAATGTTGGCATGGTTTTCAAATTACTCTGAAAAATTATGAACTGTTCCTTTTGGAAATGTAATGGTCAGTCTTGTATATTCTTTTTCCGTAGAAGCAATATCCAATTTCAAGCCCAACCTATCGCATAATTTTTTCGATAGATACAGTCCCATACCCGTTGCATTTGCCTTGTTTCTATTTGAACCCGTAAAACCTTTTTCAAATACACGGGATAAATCAGACGCTTTTATTCCACAACCATTATCTTCAATCACAAACAATATATTTGTACCATTGTCTTGACTGTATATCGTCAGTTTATTTTCTTGCTTATCAAAATACTTAATCGCATTTTGCACGATTTGAGATAGAATGAATGTCAGCCATTTTTCATCAGTATAAATGACATTTTCTATGTCATGGATATTGATAATTGTTTTTCTTTCCATAAGCGAATGACGGAATTTCAGAATGACATTATGTATCACTTCGTCTAACTGCAACTGTTTTACAAAATAGTCCTTTTCCGTATTTTCGCTTCTTGCATAGTAGAGCATTTGTTCCACTAACTGAAATATTTTGTCTGTTTCTTTTTTTAATGTGTAATTTTTTGTATTGTCAAACGTCAAAGACAATGCTCCTATCGGTATTTTAATTTCATGGACGAAACTTTCCACATATTCTTGATAGTCCTGCTTTTCCTCTGTGATTTTGCCGATTTCATCATTCATAGATTTGCAGGCTTTTTTTAGTGCGTAGCAATAGGCTTTATTTTGAAATTCTTTTGGCTTTGGTAAAACGTCTGCAATATAATAGGTTTCTTCCAGTCCGTCTACTAAATCAATAATATGTTGTGAAACGTTACGTTTCTTCCGATACAAACACCATTGAAAAAGCCCTTGTATGCTGATGAACAGAATTACCAACGATACAACAAACAGCGTATCTACACCGTAGAAAATCAAGAGAAATGCTACTACGGCAAGAAAGAAAAGCTGAAACAATATCTCTGTTATTTTTTCTTCTAAGAATGTAAAAAAACTCACAGTTTCCAACCCTTTCCTCGTATATTTTCCAATAAATGAACAATACCGATTTCTTTCATTTTCTTTTTTAGACGGGTCATATTAACCAATAATACATTTTCGTCTATATAATATTTGTCATTCCACAGCTTTTCCAATAGTTCTTCTTTGCTAATAACTTTATCTTCGTTCATAAAGAAGTAGTACAAAATACGAAATTCATTTCTTGTCAGTTCAATGCTTTGCTCTTGATACTTCAAAATGGATAAATGTAAATCAAGGGTACAATCTTTTTTGACAAGCTCACGGAAATTATTCGGGTTTGACAACTGCAATGCACGCTTGATCTTCTCAAGAAGAATAAGCGTGTCATACGGCTTTGTTATGAAGTCAATTCCGCCCACTTGAATACTTTTCAATTCGTCAGCATTTGTATCTCTGCTTGTTACAAAGATAATCGGTACTGGCATGACTTGTTTTATTTTCCTGCATACTTCATAGCCATTCTCATACGGCAGGTTAATATCAAGCAGAACCAGTTCTATGGAATATTGCTTTAATTCATCTGTCAGGTTTCCAAAGTCAGTCAATAAAACTGTTTCATATCCTTGTGTGTTCAATAATTTAGAAAGCTCCAAACGAGTGATTTCATCATCTTCGATAATTGCTATTCTCATTTCAACACCCCCTTGATTTATCATTATAATAATTCCACAGCAGGAGAGCTAGAAAAGTCTAACTCTCCTCGTTGATATTTCGTTTAAAACCAATATACGTTGCAATCCAGTAAATACTATAAATTAGGAAGAAGATAATTAAATTCAAGCCAAAGTAGATTAGATAAAGGTGTTTATCTCCCAAAATTTGTTGATACACATTATTCAATGACGACATCATCACAAAAGAACATAATATTGCTGATATTGCAGGGACACAAAATAATATCAATAATTGTTTTCTGATTGTCTTAAATAGCGACTTATCATTTATTCCTAATCTTCGCAAGGTCAGGTAGCGATATTTGTATTTAGTAGAGTCGCTCAATGATTGAACTGCCAAAATTGTCCCTACTGCGGAAATCAAGATAAATGCAATGTACATAAACAGACTGGCTACTATTGCAACCATTGCTTTTTGTTGTTCTATTTCTGCACCTCTTACATTTACTCTATACGATTCGTCATTTATTTCTCCATTTTTATCAACCTTTACTAATTGATGTTGCATATCTTCTTTTATCTTGTTTTCTAATTCTGCATCTGTTTCTTCTTTTGTATCTATAATCAAATGATTTTCTGATACTTCAAGTCCTTGAACATATTTATCTGGAAGTACAACAACAAATCTGCCAGTATTAGTTATAGAGTTCCAATAAGACTTAGTGTCATATCCTTTTAATTTCAAATTTTTATTTGCTACTGTTATAGTTTCAATGTCTTTGTTATCTTCAACCTCATATGCAAACTTGCTATTTGTAACTATATAGTATTCGTTATCATTTAAAGAAAGCAACGGCATCTTTCTTAATTCTAGTAACCTATTATAATCACTTAACTTCAAGACTGGGTCAAAATCATAATATTCTGATTGGAAGAAATTTTGTACCTGATGATTCGGCTCTTTATAAATGTCGTACTCAATGGTATTATCAATCGTATATTCTTCTTCAATTACTCGAATATATTCATCAAATACCTGCTTATCATCAAAGAGTTGTACATCATATGGTGCATTTAAATTCACGCTGATATCATACGAAGCTTTGTTGATACTAGAATAATTCAGAGCCAGCAGTGAAGTTAAAATCAACATAGACAATGTACCAAATGTGAAGCTCATTGTTCTTGCTTTAGAAGCAAATGTTCTTGCTACAAACAGATTGTCATTTTGATATTTCATTTTTTTATTCTTTAACAAAACAGTCAAGAACATATCTGCACAAGTTGTAGATATACCATAAATGCTGATAATCAACATGATTACGCTCACCATCAAACAGGTAAGTGTTTCTTGCTTATTAAAATTATCCATAGTACAACGTGAATTCCAGAGAAAAAGAGAAATCGCACCAAGAATAATACTTAAAACAAAAATGACATTTCTTTTTTTACTGTCACGGAACATTTTCTTTTCATTTTGTTTATCAAAGTAAAGAAAATCACGTATCGTCATTTTACTTATTCTTCTTAATAGATTAAGTAAAACCAAAACATAAATAGTTAAAAAACAAATTATCAATAGTCCAATAGAAACAAAATTCAAAGAAATAAAGAGAGTTTTTGGAATACCCAGTAAGTTTACAATTACTAACGACACAAACTGGCTGAATAAAAAGCCAATAGGAATAGCTAATACAAATGCTAAAATTCCCAACAGTATATTTTCAATTATAACTAAGTGGGCAATTTCTTTTTTCTTAATGCCAAGAAGCATATATGTTCCTAATTCTTTACTTCTTTTTTCAAACATAAATTTCGTTGTATAGTTGATCAAAAAGCATATCACAAAAATAATAAGGATATTTACAGCGAACAATGAATTCTTAAATGCATCCATACTGGAACATAACTTTACAATTTCATCAGAGCTTGCCACCAAATTAAAAGCAAATATAAGAGAAACGGATGCAGTAACGGTTATCAGATAAATCAAATAATCTTTAATATTTCTTTTTGTATTTCTATACGCTAACTTACCTAACATTTCCCACTTCACCTCCAAGCAAGGTTAATATATCCAGTATTTCATTGAAGAAATCTTTTCTGCTTTTTTCCCCTCTGAAAATTTCATTGAATATTTTACCGTCTTTCAAGAACAAAATACGTTCACAGAAAGACGCACTAAACGGGTCATGTGTTACCATTAAAATAGTAGCCTGCATTTTCTTGTTGATTTCAGACATTGTTTCCAGTAATAATCTGGAAGCTTTTGAGTCCAAAGCTCCCGTCGGTTCATCAGCTAATATCAGTTTCGGTTCATTGATTAAGGCTCTTGCACAAGCACAACGCTGTTTTTGTCCGCCAGAAACTTCATAAGGAAATTTCGATAAAATATCACGAATACCCAATTTATCAGCGATAGCATGAACTCGTTTGTCAATATCAGCAGGGTTCTGTTTGTTGATTACCAATGACAAAGAAATGTTTTCTTCAATCGTTAAAGTATCTAAAAGGTTGAAATCTTGAAAAATGAACCCTAGATTTTCACGTCTGAAATCAGCAAAATCTTTATCCTTGATTTTTGTAATATCTTGATTATTGACTGTAATGTGTCCACTGGTTACAGTATCAATCGTAGAGATACAGTTTAATAGGGTAGTCTTTCCAGAACCACTAGCTCCCATGATTGCGACAAATTCGCCCTTGTCTACATACATAGAAATACCGTCTACTGCCTTTGTGATATTTCCAGAATTACCCCCATAGTATTTTTTTACTTGCTCTAAATTTAAAATGTGTTCCATTAAAAATCGCTCCTTTCTTCCTGCCACATTTATTTGTTTTGGAATACAATTAAATTATAGCAAGGGCAGTATTCAATTACACTTACAGTTTTGAAAGTAAACAGAGAGTAAAAGAGCCGTGATAATGCAGATCACAATTCTGTGAAGCATTTCCACGACCCTTTTATTATAATTTTACCTTTGTCTTTTTCGTAATGGTATAAATGTATTCCTCTGGTGTAGGGCGTTTATTTCCAAAATACTTTTTGAAATTTGCCTGCACTTCTGGGTCGGTGCTGTTAATAGCTTCATCAATCGTAGCTTCTATATCCGCCCGAACATCAGCCAATGATACACCGCCAGCCTTTGCACCAGCTTTCAATGCCTTTTTTATATCTCTTTTGTTCAGTCCTATCATATTCATACCTCAATTCTACTTTTTAAAGCTAATAAGTTTTCCGTTGTATTTTACAATGATGAATATGATATAAAACACTCCTACAACAATCAAAATAAGACCTATGTAATAGCCTAATTCAGAATGAGAGATTAAATTGATAATCGGCATAACAAGAATACCAATACTAACCAGTAAAGTGCCTATTCCTATTTTTTTTGTAAACACCTTTTTATCTTTAGGGTCAAGTTGTGTATAATGATAACCATGTAATAAAGTAATATTCTCTTTTATTCCTATTTGATAAGATGTAAAAAGTAAAAACAATCCTATAACTATTTCAACAATCAATTCCTCTAATTCCATAATCGTTCTCTCCTTTAATCAAAATAAAATAATTCTTCAAATTTTTTATCTAAAGCTATACAAAGCACTAATGCCAATTTTGCTGTTGGATTGAATTGTCCAGTTTCAATAGAACTAATTGTATTCCGAGAAACCCCGACTAGTTCAGCTAATTCTGTTTGTGATAATTTTTTTTCTTTTCGTACAGTTTTTAATCTGTTTCGCAAAATTAAATGTTCGTCCATTCTATAAACCTATCATTAAAAATTTATAAAAGTAATACCCCATAAATAGAAGAAAGAATAAAGCAATAACAAATTTGGATTTATTTTTTGAAATATGTGCTTCATAACCCATAGAGCCAAATGCCACAGACCCAATAATTGTCATTATGTCATAGTAAGGTTCTTTACAAACTGCTTTAATGAAAAGAATTAAAATGCAGATAAATAAAACAAACATTAAGCCAAAAGATTTCCCTTGAAGTTTAATATGTTTTTCGTATTCATCAAGATATAGATTCTCTTTTTTGTTTTGTGATAGTATTTTTTCTTTATCCATTATATAACGCTCCTTTCAAATAATACCAAGTACACTTGTCATTTATATTATAGCATTCGGTCATTACAAGTCAATATTTTTGCACAGTTTTCTTGTCGTTTTGTAAAAGCGTGCAAATCTGATAGGAAATGCACGCTATATCATTTATCCTACAATCTTCCAGTTACTATCCTTATGTAGCACAAGCTCATACTGCGATACCTGCGTCGCTTTTGTCTGATTATCAATGAATTTTACCGCAACCTTGACTTTCACATTGTCGCCGTCCTTTATAAAGATAGGGTTTACCAGTTCAGAATAAATGTAGTCCCTGCCGATAGGTTCAATCACATTTCCCAATACATAGTAAGCAAGCTCTTTTTCCGTCGCTGTTGGGTACAGCTTAAAGAATGTTTCCAGAAATGCGGTAGCGTCGTTTACAGTATCAGCGTCTACACTTGCGTCTGCTTCTGATGTCTTAGGCTCATAGTCTGATTTTTCGATTGCTGGTGCAAGGGTAGGGTTCTGAACGATTACCATATCCCCGTCAGCGTCTATATGGACTTTTACGGTATAGGTTGCTTTCACATTGCTTGTCTGTTCTCCCTCTTTTATCTGCTGATCTACTTCGTAGGTAGCAGAAAAAGTGTCCATTCCCGACTGTTCGATACTCCACACAATCACATCTGTAACTGTGGAGCTGGTCGGTATATCCGTTCTGATTGTATCACCATTCAAGTCCTGCAATTCCTTTGTCAGATAACCGCTGATTGCCTGCGTCCTTGCTTCAATCGCTTCTTTGCTGTTATTCCATATGTAATAGGACTTTGCGAAGTTCTTCACAAAATTTTCAATCCCGTTGGTGTCCTGCAAGCGAAGCTCAATGATTTCTTTTTCGTGGGTCGTGTGCTGGTCGATAGCGGTAAAATTCTTATATACCCCAAAGCTCACGCTTGCGATAAGCACCACCCATAACGCAATCACGGTTTTCTTATATATGCCTACCTTGACAGTACGCACCTTTTTTTCTTTGACATTTTCTGTCTGTTTCTTATTCTTCTTAAACATATTTTTCAAGTCCTTTCTATTGTTTTACTCGTCCTGCACCGATTAAGTGCTGTTGCCAGTAACTACTACTTAGGTCTGCATATCCTATCGGGTCGCCTGCATGGTACATTTTGTTATTTCCCACATATATTCCCACATGGGTTACATACGAACCAGCGTTATAGGTAGAATGAAAAAACACCAAGTCCCCAGCCTTTGCCTGCGAAAGCGGAAGATGTTGGGTAGCGTCATACTGTGCTTGTGCGGTTCTCGGTAAGGAGATACCAACTTTTCCATAGCACCATTGCACAAGTCCGCTACAATCAAAGGAAGTGTTCGGGTTACTGCCACCATACACATACTTCCAGCCTTGATATTTCAACGCTTCATTCATAATCGCTTGTGCTGTCGCATTATCAAAGTGTGCCACAGTCAAATATTGATTGACTAATTCCACATAGAACATATTTCCATAGCCATACCGCCAGCCCCCGTTCTTCGCAACGGCTATCGGGTTGGTGTAGGTTACTTTTTTACCGCCCGACTTCTCACGGGCAAAATTTTCTGCAAGATTAAAGGTATGCTTTTTCCCGTTTCCAGCCACATATCCCACATAGCCACCGCCGTAATTATAGGACTGTATCGCTACATTCAAATCGTCGATACCTTGATTTTTGCAGGAAGAAAGCAGGGACGCAAAATATTTACACCCCTGCTTGATTGAGCTTTCCGTATCTAAAGAGTTGGGCGGTAAGCCAAGACTTTCCGAACTCTGCATAACATCTTCTGCCGTACCGCCACTTTCTACTTGAATGATAGCCAATAGCACATTGACATACTCGGAAATGCCGTATTCTCTGGCGTATTTTTCTACCATAGGCTGATGTTTCAAGACTTCTGCGGACAAATTCATACCCGTAATGCCAGAAGAAAAGTTGCTGTTCTCGTCGTCGCTGTCCGCACTAATCAACACACCAAAGAAAAGCACCATAGAAAAGAGGATAGGAAACAGACTGCCAATGATAGCGATATGTTTCAGTTTCATTTTTTCTTCTGTCCTTTCTTCATCACAAGGTTACGAGTTTTCTCTGTTGTCTGCTGGTTCTTTTGGACGGTTTGCGTCTGCTGAACCTTTGTCCTACGGTCTTTTGTGTAATTCTGGCGTGTTTCCTGCGATACCACTTTTTCTACATTCTGCCTATGTACTGGCTGTGCAGACTGGGTCGCTTTCCTATCAGAAGCACCAGAAGATAATGGACGCTCTTTGATAACATTTGTCTTGACTGGCTCGCTTGCTTTTGAAGTGGTCGCTGTGGCAGGACGTTTGACTTCCTGCGTTTTTTCAACACTCGGCTTTGGAATGGTTGAAGCTGTGGCTGGTCGCTCATGGGGACGGGTAGCTCCCGTTGTCGCTGATCCGTCAGCCTTTCGCTGTGCCTGCCTTGTTTCTTGTGCCTTTTGAAGCTCCATACGCTTGTCAGCGATATTTTGTCTATGCTGTTCCTGCTTTTCCAATCGTCCCGTCTGTCTGGACTGCTGTTCCTGCACCATGCCACGCTTGAAGTCGGACACGCTGGACTTTGCCTTTTCCTTTGCGGAATACACCGCATAAGCGGTCTGTGTCGGCATATCCTTGATATTTTCTTTGACAGCATTTGCCTTGTCTTTCACTTTATTTTTCGTATCTAAGACAGCACCCACCTTTGAGCCTGCACGCTGTCCCATGCTGGAAGTGGTATTGCCCCGACTGTCTTTTGTAGCTGTGTTCCTTGTCGGTTTTCTGTTTGAAATCGTGCTACCTGCCACCGCACCAGCGACACCGCCAGCAGTAACCGCACCAGCAAGCCGTCTTTCCATACGTCTAGCCCTATGTGCCAAGTATAGATATGGTCTGCGGAAAATTCTTCGTCCCATGCTTTGACTGTCGTTAGCATTCAAAGAGAACATACTCATTAAGTCGCCCAGCTTCATGTAGATACCAGCGAAACACACTATCTGCAAGAACGCCACCATGAAAAACGGATAGTCCGTAGATATGTTATAAAACATACTGGAAATGCTGAACGCCACCGTTACAATGAGCGTTATTCCTGCCCGTGTCATTATGGTATTAAACACCCTTACGATTGCCTGCTTTGCCATGCTTTCATAACTCGGTATCATGGAGAGTAGAAAACTGATAGGCAGAAACATAGCGAAGATAATAAAAAGTATCTGGCTAAATAACATCATGCCCGTAAGCAAGAATACAAATATCGTTATCCCTAGGTTAAAAAACAATAGGAAGAACACCATGCCTAAACGGTTCACGACCTGCGGTATCGTCAGATTGTTGTTGTCGTTGTCCTCGATTTCTGTTTTCACGACTTCCTCTCTGGTCTTGCCGTCCTCGTCCTCTGGGCTTGCCGATACGAGAGCTTCCACACGGTCTGTCCCGATTTCCTCTGCGTTGCTGTTCCCGAATTGTAAGAGTAACCACGGCTGTTCCACTTGAATGGAAAATAAGCTGTCCCGTATCAAGTCCACGCTGTCCTTGCCCTCACTGTCAGAGTTGGGGAGCATGATTTTTGTTCCCAAGTCAAGTGAAGCGGTACTGATGTCTGATGAAAACTCATTTATCTTTTTGATGTAATCGGGAGCATAGGCAATAAATGAAGCAGACAACACGAATACCACCACAAAGTTGATAACGGCGTGAAGTGCCTTGCTGGTTTCTCTTTTTATCAGTCCCGTATAGGCAACATAAAGTCCCACCACTAAGATAATGAGAAGCAGAAAACCGATATAGAAGCCCGTAGAAGAAAAGCCGTTCTGTGTTACACCTGCAAGGGTCTGTATGCTTTTTCCGATACTGTCTGCCATATCGTTAATAAAATCAAGTTTGTAGGCTTCCTGCACCACATAGCCCGTAGCATTGCTTAAATAAAGGCTTATCGTCCAGACAAAGTTGGTAATGCAGTAAAGCCCGTATTGCACCGATTTTCCGATACCGTCCAGCCAGTTCCACGGAAGCCACGACCAGCTATTATCCACATAAAAATCAAGCTGGTAGTTGGAAAGGGGATATTTTGAGTAAAGATTTTCTGCGTTTATGGTATCGTCCACAAGCCCCGTCGCATGAGCCACCGTCCCCAGAAGTGAAAGCAGGATAAGGGAGAGTGCCACCACGAACAGAGCCATTTTGAGAAAGTGGAAAATCTTCTTTTTTGTGAACGCACCTTTTATCCTTTCTTTCATCACTCCACCTCATTTCTCTGTACGGGCGGTCTGGTATCAAAGGCGTGTAGCAGTTCTTCAAAGACTGGGTGTATCTGCACCACACCGACACGCCCGTATAAGTCCTGCAATAAGCATTGTCCGTTCTCCAAATCACGAAGCCGTTTCTGGTTGTTCTCGTCGTCCTTGTCGATACCGAAAAATTCTAAGGTCTGTTTTATCTCGCCCAAGTCGGTACTACGAAATGCAAACTTCAAGCCGATATTGTTTTTCAGACTTTCCTTTGACACGTCATAGGCAGACTGGGTAACAAAATAAACGCCTGCCTGCATAGCTCGTCCAGCACGCACCAGCTTATTTGATAAGGTTTCGCCTTGTGCCACATTTAAAAACGCCCACGCTTCGTCCAAATCGACAATCTTAAAAATGCTTCTGTCCGAATGGATAAAATCAAGGGCAAAGGTACTAATCACAATCAGCATAGACACCGACAATAATTCAATGGTCGTGTATTCCTCAAAAGTGGTATCTTTATCTGGCAGTACAAGGTCGGCTACTTGAATGATATTGAGCTGATTATCCAGACTGATAGCATTTTCTACCGTACCGTCCGAAAACAGCAGGTGTGCAAAATCATAGTCCGTAAAACTGTCGATATGGTCTGCGATATTTCTTGATACTGGTGTATCTTCTTTTCGCAATTCTTCAATGACGTGTAACAGTCCTCCTTTTTCGCTTTGGGTAACGGAACGCACCGCCTTACGAAGTACGGGAAATTTTTCGCCGTCCCTAGAAGAAATACCCGTAAGGAATGTCAAGATGTCGATTGCCAGACTTTCAGCGTCTTTTACATTCTTCATAATCACGAATGGGTCAAGAAGTCCTGCATTGTCCTTGTCGCTGGTAAGGTTTACGATATTGATTTCATGGGCGATTTCTGGGAGTGTTTCTTTCCAGTTGCCACGCTCTGATTTTGGGTCTAAAATAACCGCTTGTCCCCCAAAGAGAACGGAGTAATACACCAGAAGATTGTTGCAGAACGACTTCCCACCGCCAAGCGAACCGACAAAAGCAGAAGCAAGGGCGTTTGTTACTGTACCTTTTACACCTTGACTGGCAAGGGACGGTTGCAGATACACATTTCTTCCCGTATCAACGGAATAACCCATATAGATACCCGTGTTTTCCCCTAACTGCTGGGTAGCACCAAACCCAAGCCCTGCCAAGAAGTCTGATTTTACATACTGCACATAATCATTGATATATCGCTTGCTGGCAGGAAGAAATTCAGAATGAAGCCCCAGCATATCCCCAGCAGGACGCACCAGCTTTACATTGAGGTCGTCGTAAAAGTCCTTGACTTCATCACAACGGCGTTTCAGCTCGTCAAGATCGGGTGCACACACCCGTATGACGTAGCTTAACTTATACATACTTTCTTTGCTCTGGTCTAAGTCCGTTTCCAGCTCGTCCACGCTGTCTAATGCGTCCACCACATTTGAGCTGGTTTCACTTCCTGCTTGATAGGCGTGGTTATCCAAATCTTTTAATTCCTTTTTCTTGTTGCGAACTGTCGTTAATGCTTTTCGGTTCTCCACGATTTCTACATTCATGGAAGTATCAACGGGAAAAGTAAATTGCTGTTGCTGGAAATAGAAGATTTCACTTGACGGAAAATCGAGCTCCCCGACAATCGCATTGACGGTAAAATAAGACACATAGCTTTCCTTGTCCTCATGCTCCAATCGTAAATACCGCTGGCATTCCTCAATCACACACCTTGTCGGACGGATAAGGTCGTAGTATTTTATCAGCGTTTCCTTTTTCAATTCTTTCTTTGGTAGCTGGTACTCATAATCTTCATAAGCGATACCGTCCCTGCCGTAAAGATGTTCCATGAGATACCCAAAATCATTGATTTCCAAGCGACGCACCTTAAAGCGACGGGAGATTTTATTTTCCAGTAACTTTTCCATTTTCATGTAACGGTTGATTTCATCATTCGGCATGGAAACAAAATCATTCATCAGCGTATGGTTCACTTCATGGAGAAATTCCGTGAACGTCAGCCACGCCGATTTTTTGATGTTCTTCAGATTGAGCTGTTCTTCCGTAACCATGAGCTTAAAGCCAAGAAAAAAGCGGTAGTCCACTTGATTATCCCCAATCATAGATACTAACGCTTCGGTCTGTTCGTCTATCTTCTGGTAGGCAACTTCCTTTAATTTTCCCGTTACCAGTTTCTTTGACTGCTCCTGCATACTTCGTATTGAGCTTTCTGTGGCAATCTGCAACGCATGAATTTTACCCTCACGGGACTGTGCAATGAGCTGTCGAAAGCTGTCATGCACGATAAATTTCTGCTCTGCGGATAAGAAAGAATAGTTGTACGGTATCAGCTCATAATAAGCAAACACCTCATTGTCCTTATTCCAGACAAGGTTATTGTCAATATATTTTATCGGGAACATAGTTCACACTCCTTACTGCCGTGATTGTTTCATTGAGTATCTGCTTATGCAGTTTTACGGCTTTTCCTGCATAAGTGATTTTAGGTCGCAGGGCATAGGTTATCTGTGATTTCAAAAAGCTGTACGGCTTCTTTCCGTCAAAGGTTTTCTGCGACATAAACCAAGTGAGAGCAACGGGAATACCAAAGTATTTGAGAAATGCTCCCTCAATCATGGAAAGTGGGGGAATATCCCCAAACAGAATGATGATAAATTCTGTAATCACAAACCATGTAATCTGTGTAAAAGTAACGGGAAAGGGCAAGTTAAAGTCATTGATTGCATACAAGACTTTTTCCACGTTCCAGATACCCGTATAAGATTTAATCTTTTTCAAGTTCTTTCAGCTCCTTTCGTAAATTCTTCAAAGAGAAAAGGACAGCCATTTTCAGACTGTCCCTTAAAAGAGAAATACGCTGTCAGTAGCAACAATGCTTGTCGCTGATCTTCCAGCGTTAATATGGTATCTCGCACATACCTCGGCTTGTTTCAATAAAGCAACCGCCCATATCCAAATCTCGCCCGTAGGCTTCATAGTCAATGTAGTTCTGCAAGCTGGGTGGAATATCCCCAAGTGCCTGCAATTCGTCTATGTAGTAGTAGGCAACGTCTGTCATGGTTTCACAGTCGGGATAATAATAAATATCGTCCTTGTGTTCCACGACTTCTTCCAGCGTCCCGTAGTGGCTGATAAATTCGTCCAGACACTCTACGATATAGTCGGGAAGTTCCTCTATCATTTCATACATCTCATTAAGTTCTTCAATGGAAACATACTCGCCAATCGCAATGGGGAAGTTGTCGGTATCATGGATTGCGTATTCCTCATACTGTTCATTCAAGCCGATTTTTTCTTTCACATCTTCTTCGTCAATGGGGAACGTGAACCAAGCACCGACTAAATAGCCCTCATTGTATTTGCCAAGATTAGCAATGTAAACCGCCATATCATCAATCATAAGCACCACCTCATTTCTTACTCTGGCAGTTCAAAGATACCGTGTTCTGTTACTAAAAATTTCCCGTGTTCCTGCAAGTGAGAAGCATAGGCTTCAAAGTCAAAGTAATATTCTTGACAGTCCTCGGATAAATGCTTAAATGTCGGGTCGTTCATCAACTTTTGCCTTGCAACATCAATCATGCTTTTGCAGTTGGGATAAACCGTAATCACGTTCCTGCAAATATAAAGTGCTTCTAAATTCTCAAACACCTTAAGTAGTGATACATATTCTTCCTGCATATCGCTTGAAAGCTGGCGGTACATAAAATCTAATTCGTTGAGCTGGTACACGCTTGTATGTTCGTGGACTTCATCAGCATAAGGCAACACCTTTTCGATAATACGGTAATCCCCACTTTCTGCACCGATACCTAACTTTTCTTCAAACTCGGCAACATCTATCGGCAAGTCGAACCAGTATGATATTGTTTCTTCGCCAGTTGTTCCTCTCGTTTCCACCAGTACCCTTGTTTCCTGCATTGTTCCTCACGTCCTTTCTGTTGTTTCATCACATCTTTTATGGTCTGGTACGACATACCAAACACATACTTTGAAAAATCTTCTAACTGTCTTTCTTCATAGTTGGCAGGGTTCAGTCGTTTCATTTCATGCCACACCTTACGCTTGTAAGAGGGCAGGTCAGAAAGATAATCGCAACCAACTTTTACCTGCATATCCTTAAAAACATCGTTCATTTCATCACTCCAATCTGAAATTTAGGTACGAAAAAAGCAGTCAATCCTAAGACTAACTGCCTTTTGTGTAAATATTTTTGTTAGCACTAGAGAAAAATTCTCCAGTTGAATAATAGAAATTCTCCTAAAACTGCAAGAGTTAAATATACAATAGGTTCTAGTTTAGAAAGAGAAATAGATTTATGGTTAATATTTTTAAATAACCTTTTTGTCAATTTCCAAATAAAATATCCAATAACTGCCCCTAGCGTATTCATCATTAAATCATCAATATCTGTATTTCTCCGATTGAATAACTGGCAAAGTTCAATGGATAATGAAAAACCGAAGCCTATCATAAAAATTTTCAGAGGATTTCTGTATCGTTTCCAAATTAAAGGAATTAAAAAGCCCAGAGGTAAAAACATTATAATATTTAAAACATAAGTCATTATCCCCTCAGACTGAAACGGTAATAAATTGATTTCCTCTAATCTTATAATCGTATCATAATGTCCAATATCCCAAATACTACCTATACCTGCAACAGAGAACGTCAAGTAGATATATAACAGAAAAATATATACCCATACAAAATGAATTGCTTTGTTTTCTTGTTTTTTGTTTTGACGCTTGCAAATAATAAGCTGGTATAAGGAACAAGGAACTATAATACATAGCAAAGCATAAATTGTAGATAACATAGTAATCGTCCTTTCACAGTAATTTTAAATAAAATGATACAGTAAAAATCTTAAAAAGCACGAAAGAATGTATTTTGTTTTTATGAAAGATTTTATGTTATCATATCATTTTTTGCTCTGCAATTAAAGATAATTTCAATATTTTATGCACCGATAATCTTATTGAACAGCTCTAACAGTACATCTTTCACACCGCCAGCATTGAATACCAAGCCGACAGCAATTAAGGCAACTACCAAGAAGCCGATAAGTTTGGAAAACTCACGCTTGAAACCTAAGTAGATACCGATAACCACGATCGACATAAGCACCAAGCTCTGTGCATTTGATAAAAACCATTGATACAAATTTTGTCCGAAATTCATTTAATTGTCCTCGCTTTCTTTTAATTATTTCATTTCATAGTCAGCTTCTTTGCCGACATTCAAAATACACATCAAGACTACGCCGATACCCATTCCCATAGATACCAGCAGGAAGTCTTTTAATAATACCCACATTTTTTATCACTCCTAACTTTCCACCAAATCTTTTGCAGGGGTCGTCTGCTGTTTGATTATCATTTCATGCTTTTCTGTGAGCTTTGCCTGCTGTTCGATTGTTTCCATGTAGTCTGTACCGTTTCCTTTATCAATCTTTTTCAGCATTTTCAAGGTCGGTGCTACCTGCCGTTGTACCCACCGCAATGTACGGTCTAAGGTGTAAGGCTCTGGCTTTGTCGTCAGCTTCAAGCTCTGTCTGTTATCGCCGATAAACCAAGCCCAGCGTTCATTGAGTTTCCAGTCATTTTTTCGCTTGTCTGGTTCTTCATCAACAAACCTCACATACTGGTTGATGATAGAAAAGGCGGTCTGCTCTGCGTCATAATAGGTCAGCAAATCTCGTACTGCATAATAGGCTCGTTCATTTCTAAGCCGTATCTCAAAACGATTGATAATGTCGGCTTCTTCAAGCGGTGTCCCTAACTTGACATACTGCTCATAGTCCTTTTCATAGATACAGAAATACACATCTGATTTCAGCGAACCAAGATAAAGGGTATGTCCCATATATTCTCTGTCGTCCTCTCTGTGCTTAATAAGCTCGCCCGACTGGTAAAACTTATAACTTCTGGATTTTCCGATATATTCCCGTTTTCTGCATTTTTCCGCAAGCTCTGGAATATCTAAAATGCCCGTATGGTCGTTGATAGCAAGGTCGATACGTTTCATCACGCCCCCGTCTATGAGTGCGTCCATGAGGAAGTCATACCAGCTTCTTTGCTGTGCCAGCAGGTAACTTTCAAACTGCCTGCAACCTCGCCCCTTTAACTCTAAAAGGACACCTTTTTCTTCGTCAGCCGACGTATAGATAAAGATGTCCCCTAAAGAATAATGCTCCGTATAACTGTAATGTCCGTAATCTTCATGGAGCATATAATTGATATTCAGTTTTAATATATCTTTGATGATATGCTGTATATCCAGCGTGGGAAAACGAATTTTCACATAATCAAACAGCATGGTAAGCGGTGCTTCTGGATTGAACCTTGCCAGTTCCTTATGCAGAGTTTCCAGAAGTTCCTTTGACGGCTTCATTTTTCCGCTTTCTATCTTGTTGAGATATTCTCTTGTGATACCAGAAGCCACCGCCAGTCTGCCTTGCGAGATACCGTAAGCAACCCGTTTCTCCCGTAATTCTTTTATCCATTGTTCTTCATTCAGAACCATACCCCCAATCTGTAAAGTGTGAAGTTTTTTTAAGCGACTTCACAACTGAATTTTGCTAGGAAATCATACCAGAAGCCTTATGTTTCCTATGTTTTTTGTCTATTGTCTATTTGCAAACGTACCCCTCTGTTAGATACCGAGGGGTTTTACCTGCTGGCGTGGCTAACGCCACACCAGCAACGGCTAGTCCGTGCCGTCGCCTTTCGCTTCGCACGTCGCCGTCCCGTCCTGCCTTGCTTGTGCAAGAAAGCCGATAGTCTGCAAAAAATCATGTCCTTTTGGGACTAAAGGCGTGTAAAATTCACTTATGACGCTTGTTCCTACATCACAATAGCCACGCCCCTTGATACGCTTCTGAAAAAACTGCTTTTTCACATCTGAACCGAACAGCATACCGTAACCTAATTCACTGATACGCCCAAGTCCCACACGGAAATTGAAGTTATCCCTTATCCCGTCCGAGAAATACTTTGCGTCTGGACGCTGGCAGGCAACGATAAGGAAATATCCAGCCTGCCGTCCCAGCATGACGATTTTCTTTAACTGGCTAAGCAGGCTCACGCTTTCTTTCGTCCCCAGCATTTCAAAAAATGCTACATATTCATCAAAGATAAGAAAGCAGGGTGGCAGTCCCAGATAGGCATAGTTTTCGCCCGTCTTATAGTTCGGGTGTCGCTTCATTTCCTCACTTCGCTGTACCATGCCCTCATAAAAGGCATTGACGCAATCTATCATTTCTTCTTTAGTATGGTAGACGTTTGGCATGACTGTTCCCAAGTCCGCAAGGTCGCTGTTCTTTGGGTCTAAAATGTAAAGGACAGCGTTTGTATGCAGTAAGGCTTCAATGAGCGTCAGCAGAAAATAGGTTTTACCGCCACCAGTCCCACCAGCGATAAGGGCGTGAGGGAGTGCGTCATATTCCCAGACAAGATTTTTCATCAATCTAAGACAGCCGTTTTCTGCCCGTACTTCATCAATGGTAATGCGGTTCGCTATCATATCATAAAGCAGGGTATATTCGATATAGCCGTCATGCAGGGTCTTGTCGGTCAGCTCGCAATATAAGCCACTTTCCAATTTATCCTCTAACCGTAAAAGCTGGTCTTGATATTTTCCCAGCGTAATTTCACAGCGAATATGAAGCAGTCCCTTTTCCATTTGATAATAAATCTTTGGAAACCAGACGATTTTTTCCCTTGATCTGCTTTGCAGGTCAGTAAAAAAACCGCTGTCTTGTACGGTGTCGGCTTCATACCACTTATTTTCCAGTATCATTCTTGCCAGCTTTTGACGGTGCAGGAGCTTCTTGAAACTGTCGTAACAGAAGCGGTAATACAGAAAAGCGACCAATGCACAAACACCAGTCGCTATCAGTATGGTTATGAAGTTGTAAGGGGAGAGCGTCAAGCCGTTCTCTAACAAGCTGAAATGCTCCCAATCGGTACGCATGAGCTGTTTGATATTCAGTAGCAGAAGAACCGCTACGAACAAAAACAGAAGCGTCCCTATGGAAAAGTGGTAGACAAGGTGCTTGTCGCTGGCTCTGATACGGTGTCCTTTGTTCCAAATCTTACGCATAAATCAATCACTCCTTTCTGGGTGTGAAAAAGCAGTCAATCCTAAGACTAACTGCTTAAATACACATACATATTAAATTGATAAATTGTTTTTAGTTTTACTAATACCTTTGCAATAGGTAATCAATAACTTCCATGCACCTCGTCCTAATAAGAACAAGATTATCCCCGTGATTAGTGATAAGATAAATACTGGGATAGGGCTTAAAGCTGTATTTCCAAATTGAAAACCAATATAATCTACATAAGGAATATTCAAATGTAATAAATAATCTACTAATTTTATAATCCCTAATACAGCAGAAGCAACACCACACAGAATAAAAGTAGGTGCAACAATAACTAAAACTGGTATTACAAACAATCCAGAAAAACCTACTAAGCTATAAAAAGCACAAACTGTTAAAAATCTGTTCCAGCTAAAATTGTTTTCCTTTGCAAGTAAATCTCCAAGATAGGCTTTTGCAAGGTCTTTTGGCTTTCCTAATCTAGTTAAAATTTGTTCTGTTGAGAGGTTTTGGCTTTCCATTTCTAAAATAGAGCCTTTTATTTCCTTTACAATATCAACACGTTCAGAAGTTGGAAGTGGTTTCAAACATTTATCAATAGTATCTAAGTATTTTTCAAACGTAGTATTCATAATTTTATTCTCCTTTCAAATCAGACATAGCATTTAATAAATTTTCCCATTCAGTATTCATAGCGTCCAGATAATTTTTTCCGTCTGGTGTTAATGAATAATACTTACGAGGTGGCAAGCCCTCTGTGGACTCTTGCCAAGTTGATTGCAAGTAGTTTTCCTTTTGTAATCTTCTTAACAATGGATATACTGTACTTTCCGTAGAAGTAATTATAGGATATTTGCTCAATTCTTGTAAAATCTCATACCCATAATATACTTTTTTATCCAGCATTAGCAAAATACAATATTCCAATGTACCTCGCACTATTTGAGATTTCCATTTGTCTAAGTTCATGTTGTTCACCTCACTGTTTTCTTGATAGGTATATCGTACTACACAGTACATTGATTGTCAACAGTATATTTTAATTGAACAACACTTTTTTTGAAAGGTATATCAATTACTATTTTTTCGGTTGTCCCTGCGTGTTATTATTCTGTGGATTGCCTGCGTTCTGGTTGCCTTTATTCTTCAACACAATATCCTCTGCCTTTACATACCAGTCTACATCTGCACCCGTATAGGTTTTTCGTGATACCGTATCGGCTACGGGATTGACAAGCTCCACGACTGCATTGTAAGGAAATTCCCTTAACGGTACTTCTGGCGGTACGGACACGGGGATAATTCCACCATGCAGACTGCACTTCAAATCATAGATACGCTTTTTAAGCTGGGTACTCGGTGTCCCGTCCTCATTTTGTAAGAACACATCACGCACTGCTGTAAATTTTAATTCTCCAAATGTTTTCTCTTTGTCAATAACAAACCCGTTTGATAATCTCATAAATTCTTCACTCCTTTACTTTTCTTCAACTGCTACAATATCATCAGCAACTAATACATAATCGGTATGTCCCATATCCCCGATTGCGTAACCTCTGCCATATAACTTCGGATTGACAAGTTTTACTTTCTGCTCATACTTGAACTTCTTTTCGCCAGCCTGCACGGGAATTTCTACCACAACATTTTCGCCTTTCTGTACGTCGGAATAAAGGTTATAGCTTCGTCTGGCTAAGACCCTGCGATTATTTTTATCTCTTTCAAAGACTGGCTCGCTTTCGCCTGCAAATTCAAGAGTTCCAAAAGACTGTGCCATATCTGGCACGACATATTTCATCTCCATATTGTTTTACCTCGTTTCTTTCTATATTTGATAAGTTTTTTAATTGTGATTTCTTATTCTGGCGGTTTGGAAAGTACCAGCAATCCCCCAGATAGTAAAGGGTAAAATCAATGCTTACGCACCCTTGACTATCCGTGTTCTTGCAGGTTGTAGGCAGACAAGCCAGAATAAGCAAAAATCTGCCGTTTGACAGCTTCGGCGGAGAGCGTGATTTTTCTTTCCTCATACCGTTACCGCCTTATGATTTCTTCATTTTACGGCGTTTGTAAAGATATGTTCCAGCCAGTCCACCAGCAGACGCAAGCAACATCACGATAAATACCATTACATTTGTACTGTCGCCCGTTTTGGGACTGTCGCTAGGTCTGTTAGGCTTTTCCGGTGTCGGTGGTGTTTCGGGTTTCTCTGGTTCTTCTGGCTTTTCCTTAAAAGTAATCGTCTGTCCCTTATCCTCAATATCCTTATGCTCGGTAACTTTCTTCGGCTCGTCTGGATTGCTTAAATCGTATAATTCCTCAAAAGTTACAAGCTGTTTGCCGTCAAGAGAAGTAGCGTCAAACGTAAAAGCAACTTCCACTTTCATAGTTTCGCTGTCAGCAATAAAAGTGTAATCACTTTCCACACGTTTTCCATTGATAAGAAGTTCTGCATTTTCTTCTTTCAACATCTGCCAGCCCACAAGTTTGTACTGTGTACCGACTTCTAAGCCCTCTAAGGTTACGGTATCAATGATTGTAACGTCTTTTCCTGCTTTAAGCTCTTTGTTGCCGTCCTTATCGGTAGCGGTAGTATGTATCTTGATGATACGCTCTGTGATAAGTACCGTTTGCCCGTCGTCCTCAATGTCTTTGTGTTCTGCAACTTTTACGGGTTCGTCTGAATTGCTGAAATCATATAATTCTTCAAAGGTAACAAGGTTTTTGCCACCTAAAGCAGACGCATTGAATGTATAGGAAATTTCCACTTTCATTTCTTCATCATCAGCGACAAAGGTATAATCGTTTTCTACACGTTTCCCGTCAATGATAAGCTCGGCGTTTTCTTCCTTTAACATCTGCCAGCCTTTCAACTGATACTTTGTGCCTTTTGTAAGTCCGTCTAATTTGACAGTATCAACGATTGTAACCTCTTTTCCTGCAAGGATAGTCTTTTCGCCGTCTTTGCTGGTCGCTGTGGTATGGATAGAGATTTCTTTTTCGTATTCGTCAGTCAAAGTCCCTAAATCAATCACAAGATTATTTCTTGCTACCACGATTTCAAAAGGTGGGATAAGTTCAAAGCCTTTGTTGCTATCACAACTCATTTCTTCAATGATGTATGTATCATAAGGTAATGCACCCTTGCTGTCGTCTGGTTCAGAAGTTCCAAACCACACACCGTCCTCACTGGTCTTGCCTGCGTTAGTATTATGCTTGTGAGAAGCCCATTCAGCAGAAGTGGAGAACTGCCCGTTATCATCAGTTACCACAACATGATTTTCCCCCGTCGTCTTGCTTGTGATCCTAAAGGGAACATCAGCAAGACGTTTGTGTGTGCCTGCACCGATTTTCACGCCCTCAATATCTCCACGCTTAATCTGATTGTAGATAGAATGGGCTTTGTCGGTTAAGTCCACGATTTTTCCATTTTCTGTGATTGTAAAATCAATCGGCTTTGCACCGTCTGTCAAATATCCGTTTGGAGCTTCACTTTCAACGATACGGAATTTTCCATAAGGTAAGAGGTCAGCAGAAGTAGAACCGACACCCTCAATATCGGTACGAATAGTTTTTACGACTTCATTTTTCTTGTATAGCTTGCCCTCAACCAATACTGCATTATCATTTAAGGAAATGATGTCAAAAGCAGTATCTTTCAAAGTGGCACTTCCTTGTGGCTTTGTATCGCCCGTTTCTAAATCTCGTTTCTGAATTTTGACACCGCCACGGATAACCTTATCTGATACGGAAAACTGGTTACTTCCAGATAATACGGCAAGGTCGCCGTCCTCGGTAATCTGTGTAAGGTATAAGCTTTTTATCTGTTCGGACTTATCGCCAGTCTGCATATATGCACCCTCTAACAAGTAGCCGTTTGGAGCTTTTGTTTCTTCAACGGTTAGCGTTCCAAGTGGAAGAACCGCTTTGCCGTCCTGCATATAGAAGCTGTCGCCAGATACCTTGTATGCGTCCGCTAATTTTGTGATGTAATGAGTTGTCCCGTCGCTGTCTGTTTCAGCGATTGTCTTTGTAATCCATGTACGAGTAGCTTCGGCAGGAAGATTGTCTTTGTTATAGAAGCCTGCATAATACTTCCATGTAAATTCCGCACCGGCTAGAGAAGCGTTCCCTTGCGGATTGTCTTTCTGTGTTTCCATATCAATCTTGAAAAGCTTAATCAAAGTGTCTGTTACTTTCGGTGTATCTGATACTTTCAAGGTCGCTGTCCTTCCAGCTTCAACCTTTAAGGAATATACAGTTTTATCTACTTTATATCCTGCTGGTGCAGATAATTCCTTGATATAAACTGTGCCAGCCTTTACCTCTACAACATCTGTATTTCCGTTTTCATCAGTCGTAAGGGTGGCAAGCTGTTTCGTGCAGTCCTTATCAGAAAAGACACCATAGGTCGCACCAGCGACAGAGTAATTCCCGTTACTGTCTGTAATGCTGGTATTACTGGAAGTCTTTTGCAGTTTCGCATTTCCGACATTCAGCTTCGCCCAGAATTGTCCCAATTCCTGCCCCTCGCCAGAGTAGATATAACCGCCACATTCATAGCGTCCTTTATTCTCTTTGACAAAGGCTTTTGCACCAGAGAAAACTTCGTCCTGCGTTGCCTTTGGAATTTCATCATAAGAAGCTCGCACATTATCACATTGCCAGCCAAGATGTACGCTCAATCTCTGCCAAACTACACATTGTTCCAACAGATAGACTTGTTTATAGTTCAATTCCTTGTGAGCTTCGCCATACTGTTTGACATACTCTAAGGATAACGCCACATCTGAAATCTGGTCGGCACTCATGCGTGAGCTTGCGTCAGCTCTGGTCTTGTAACCGTTCTTAAAATCTGTATTGATGTCAATACAATAGGCAGTTTCGCCCTCGACTTTCATATAGCCCTCATTGAATGTCGAACCGATAGAACCATCATTCATTACTTTTTCAATGATACCGACACGCTCTGCACTTTCCGTCCAGTATTGCTTACTTTCTGCATGGACGGGTATAGTCGGTAAAGCAGTAACGACAGTTGCAAAAGCTAAGAAGCCCGTACACAATCGTTTCCATGTCTTTTTCATAAATCTAATGCTCCTTTCATTTTGGATAATAAAATAGCCGTCCAATAAGAACGGCTGGAAATAGAAAAGGAACGTCATTTTAGGCGTTCCATAATCTATAAAATATTCAATTTTTTATACTGATGTGTTGCTCATCAAAATCTCAAATTAAGGTTATTTGACACCAATTTTGACACCAATTTTTTGTATATTGACGATTTTTGATGAAATGTGATAAATTCATAAAACCCGTGAAAAGCCTGTAAATAGGCACTTTACGGCACTCTATGAACTAAGACAAAAGCTACGCTGTAATAACAAGAGGTGAGTGCTAATTATTTTTTTATTTTTTCACACACATTTCAGGAATGATCACTGGGTAAAACTCACATCAAAAATCGTACCTCCGGATGGATTAGACCGGACTGTAATTGTCCCATCATGCGCACTTACGATTTCATGAACAAGTGCAAGTCCAAGTCCGACACCACCAAGCTCCCGGCTTCTGGATTTATCCACACGAAAGAACGGTTCAAACACACGCTGCCTGAGTTCCTCCGGGATTCCATTTCCGGTATCCTCTATTGACAGGTAAATATGTTTTTCCTTTTGATATGCGGTCACTGTAACCCGTCCCCCAGAATGATTATATTTTATAGCATTCTCAACAAGATTGTATACCATCCTGTAAATAAGGATATCACTTCCGATCATCCTTATATCCGTGCATTTTCCAATAAGTTTTATATTTTTTTCCTGTGCAAGCGGTTCCAGATCCGCCAATACTTCATCAACAAGAGCATTGACCATTATTACATCGTCTCTCCCCACAGTTTGAAGCTCGCTCATATCCAGAAGGGTTTTTACCATTTTACCGAGTCTGTCATTCTGTTCCGTAACCATCTTTATCGTTTGCTCGGTATCTGCATCATTGCCCGGATGCGGATTGGAATTATATGAATCAAGCTGTATCTGCATTAAAGATAATGGGGTTCGAAGCTCATGTGCCGCATTTGCGGTAAATTGTCTCTGTATATCAAATGCATCCGAGAGACGTTCAAGCATCTTGTTATACGAAACACTCAGTTGGTTCAGTTCTTTAACATTGTTTTCTTCTATTCGTGAATCTGCCAGATTTTGTGCCTGTACCTCTTCAATCTTATCAGAAAACTTACCAATCGGCTTTAGGGCATGTCCACTAATAAAATACGTAGCTACACCACCCAGAAGCGCCAGCAAGGCTGAAATTATCAGGCTGTTTTTTTTGTAGTCTGCCTTGTTATTGTACACCTGAACGGAAAAATCATTTGCAAAATCATCCCAGTTATCCTCCGGAATGCTGATATATATTTCATCCGAAGAGCTTCCGTTATCATCTCCCCTGGCATCAACAGTCTCTTGCAGAGAATCAATATAGTACACACCGTTTTTATAAATAAGCATAGTCAGACATCCACATATAAGCGCAATATATAATGTAATTATACATGTAAGCCTCCACTGTAGCGACATTTTTTTCATCTGTCGGCCTCCTCCCGTATTTTATACCCTTCTCCCACCTTGTTCAAAATCGGATCATATCCGAGCACTGCCTTAAGCTTTCTTCTAAGCGAAGACATATGTACTCTGATTGCTCCACTAAAGCTGTCCACGGATGCATCCCAGACATGCTCCATCAATTCTTCCTGACTTACCGGTCTTCCCAGATTGAGAAGCAGATATTCTAAAATACCATTTTCTTTTCTTGTAAGGGAAACCTTTTTCCCTTTTGCATATGCCTCACGTTTTATCGTATCAAAGCTTATCCCGCCGCTTTCCAGACATACATCCTTCTGCACAAATTTTCTTCTTGTCAGACTTCTGATACGTGCTTCAAGTTCCTTTATATGAAATGGTTTTTCCATATAATCATTTGCACCTGCATCCAGTCCCTCAACCTTATCCGCAATCTGTCCTCTTGCAGATAATATAATAACCTTTGTCTCCTCATTTTCCCGTCTGAGTTCTCTTAAGATTTCCATTCCATCCATACCGGGCAGATTCAGATCCAAAACGATCAGATCATAATCCTCCGTAAGGATACATTCAAGAGCTTCTTCCCCATCATAACAGGTATCCACTTCATACCCAACACCATACAGGCTTTTCGCAACCATATCACATATTTGTTTCTCATCTTCAACTATTAATAATCTCAAAAATCTTTCACCTGTTTCTTAACAAAAATTTTACATCAGCTATTGTATAATACCCAGGTCAGTTGGTCAACAAACACAACAAATGAAAGGAACTACAATATCTTGAAATGCAGAAAAATATCTCAGATCATTTTGCTCATCACAGGAATAGCCATGATCAGCTATGGCGCTGTCAGAGGTGAAGCAGCCACCGTGCTCGGAAAAGCAGTAAAATTATGTCTGGAGTGTGTCGGAATTGGATAAAATTAAGAGATCATTATCAAAAAAAACAGCCAGAATGCGCGGGTGGATACAGGCAGCCGCCACCCTGCTTACCAATATTCATATTTCCAATTTATTTAAAGGTAAAATCTATCAGGGCAAAGCGAAAACAATATGCGTGCCGGGATTAAACTGTTATTCCTGTCCTGCTGCTACCGGAGCCTGTCCTATCGGGGCATTCCAAGCGGTTGTCGGCTCATTCAAATTTAAGTTTTCGTACTACATAACTGGTTTTTTCATTTTACTCGGTGTGATCCTCGGAAGATTTATATGTGGTTTTTTGTGCCCATTTGGATGGTTTCAGGATCTGCTTCATAAAATACCGGGGAAAAAATTTTCCACAGCCAGACTGAAACCGTTAAGATACCTGAAATATATCATCCTGATCGTTTTCGTTATACTTCTGCCGATGCTTGTAACGAACTCCATAGGAATGGGTGATCCGTTCTTCTGTAAGTATATTTGCCCACAGGGTGTTTTAGAGGGAGCTATACCACTTTCACTTGGAAATACCGCTATACGGTCTGCTCTCGGAAAGCTTTTTTCTTTTAAGTGCCTTATTTTAATTACGGTTATTATACTGAGTATTTTGTTCTACAGACCTTTCTGCAAATGGATTTGTCCTCTTGGAGCAATCTATTCATTATTTAACAAGGTCAGCCTTATGAATATCAAGGTTGAAAGCAGCAAATGTGTCGGATGTAACCAATGTTCAAAGGTATGCAAAATGGACGTCGATGTCTGTAAGACTCCGAATCATCCTGAATGCATACGATGCGGAGCCTGTATAAAGGCCTGTCCAAAAGACGCAATCCACTACCAGTTTATGGGAAAGCCATGTTCCCCAAAGGACATCTGCAATCATCCAAAATCAACAAGTAACAATTAGCCACACTACTATTATTTAAAGGAGCAATTATTTATGAAAACAAAAAGAACATTACTATCTATTATCACTCTCTGTGCAGCATTATCTCTCACAGCATGTAACGGATCAGGAGCTTCCACCACTGAAAATTCACAAAAAGTCCGGACAGAATCCACCACTGAAGCTGTGGACAATTCCAACACAAAGCTGGATGATCTATATCAGCAGGAGAACCAGATCTTTGCAGATCATGCAGATGTATGGAACAAGGCATTCGGCATGATGAATAAAAGCAACGCTGATCCGAGCGGCAATTATGCAGATTATCTGGCCGGCACCGTAGAATCAAACAAGGAAGCCTTTACGGATGATGAACTGAAAACGCTTACCGATGATATTGAAACTATCAGACAGATTGAAGAACAGATATCCGAAATCGAAAATAAAAATACAGGATCAGAAAGCACTGACCAGAAAGACAGTTCCGAAGAAACCTCCCCTTTCAAGAGTTTCTCCGGTAAGGATTTTGATGGTAATTCTGTTGATGAAAGCCTGTTTTCCAATAATGCGGTAACCGTCGTTAATTTCTGGTTTACCGGCTGCAAGCCTTGTGTCGCCGAATTGTCCAAGCTTAATGAATTAAACGATGCCATCAAATCGATGGGAGGCGAAGTAGTAGGTATCAACACAGAGACCTTTGACGGAAACGAAGATGCTATCAAAGAAGCTGCAGCCATTCTTGACAGTCAGGGTGCCAAATACCGCAATATTTCCATTGACTCTGATTCAAACGCAGGTAAATATGCCTCCGACATCATGGCATTTCCTACAACCATACTTGTCGACAGAAATGGTAATATTGTCGGAGATCCTATGCTCGGCGGTATAGATGACCAGAATAACTATGACACTCTTATGAAACAGATTCAAACAGTAATCGATGCTGACAAATAGAATGAATAATCAGATTCAGGGGCAGGATAAAAAGCAAACTTTTTATCCTGCCCCTGATTGCATTCTTAATCATGCTCCTTTACAATCAATTGACCATACAATAAATATATCCGGGAATATACCTGCTGCTGCAATTAACTCTGCCTTGTCTAACAAAACAACCATTTCACTTCGCAATATATTATTTTGTTATCTTGATCTTCTTTACTGTGCTGTACTTACCATATACCTTCCTGCCTGTGGAATCCTTCTTATATGCACGAACCCGTACATAATAGGTCTTTCCTTTTTTCAGCTTCTGTATGGTCTTCGTTCTCTTCGTTGTATTGACAACCTTTTTACCCTTGGTGAACTTAGAATTGGTCGCATATGTGATCTGATATCCCTTTGCCCCGGATACCTTTGAATACCTCACAACCAGATTCTTGCCCTTCGTATTCATAACCTTAAGTCCGGTTGTCTTCTTCACCTTTACCTTCGACCACTTCGCATATATGGTATAATTTTTCTTTGAACCTTTCTTGATCGAAGTGATTTTCTTCGTGCATTTACGATCTGTATACCAGCCCTTGAATGCATATCCCTTCCGGGTCGGTTTCTTTAATACAACCTTCTTCGCTGATGTATAGGTCTTCGGATTCTTCTTGTTATTCTTACCCTTATTTAACTTATATGTAATCTTATACTTCTTCTGGCTTAACTTACTAACCTGATGTTTCTCTGTCTGTTTACATACGGAACAGGTTCTGCTTTCTTCCCCTGCCTTTGAGGTAGTCGGCTTCACTGTCACTGTCCATGCAGTCCAGATATGACCCTTTGCTGCTATACTGACATTCTCCTGCACCGTCTTTCCACAGGTATCACAAACATAATGTCCGCTTCCTGCCATCGTACAGGTTGCTTCCTTATCTGTTATCAGACGTTTTGCCTCATGATCACAGATAAGCTGCGCCAGCTCTCTTATCTCAACCGCTCCACATACAGAACAGGTTCTTGTTTCTTCTCCTGCCGCATCATAGGTAGCAGGTGTAACAACCTTCCATTCTCCACAGGTATGTTGATCCGCAAATTCAACCACGATCTTCTGTGGTTTTGTCACATTTTTGATCGTATACTTTCCATCTGCAAATTCTATCCTTGTGCCATTTGCAGATACAAGAACACATCGACCGGCTGCAGCCTTAACTGTAAAGGAATAATCCTCGCCATAACTGATCGTTTCTCCCTCTTTCTCCGGAAGGATCGTATAATCATCCCCACCGGATGGGATCGTAACCTCATACCGGTTCGGGATCACATCTTCTGCTTTCACATCTATGATGTAGTCTTTTCCAATGTTCTTAATGGTATAGCATCTGCCATCTGTCTTAAGTGCCTCTGCCACTTCATCAGACAGTTTATAATAGTTGCCATCAAATCCCCTCACCGCTTCGTACACATAGACAACCGCATGGGCATTGCTATATCTATCTCTTGCCGATAATGTATAGTCTGAATCTTCAACTACGTCGCCACCTGTCTCTTCCAGGTAGTCCCGCGCATTCTCTGTAAGAGTAACTCTGTAATACTCGATGATTCCGTCAGGTTTCGTATTTGTCGCTCTGTTCATCGAAAGCTTAAGATCCCGACCGGTTACATCCGATTCCTCTAATCTGACACCGACTGTTTCACTCTCTGCCTTCCAGTTATTCTCATAGTACTTTATGGCTGCTAACTGATATTCTGCCTCTTCTAATTTCTCGAACCGATAAGAGCCATCTTCTGCTGATGTCGTCTTTTTTGTATCATCGTTTCCTTTTAATTTAACTGTTACACCCGGCACAGGATTGCCTTCCGGATCGCGAACAGTTCCGGAGATCGCATAGGTCTCTATATTCTTTTCAAAGATTGCTGTGTAGGTCTCGCCCTCAAAAACACCGTTTACCGCAGTTGGATAGAGTCCGGTTATGGAATAGGACGGACTACCCTCCTTGCTGTCAACCCACTTCACGAAATGCCAGCCAAGATCTGCTACCGGAAGAACTCCCTTTGGCGTTCCACTTACTGCCTTGATCGTCTCTGTCAATTCACCGGAACCGGTCTCGTCACCTACCCATTTTACTGTTCCATGCTCGCCGGCCTTGTAGGTAAATGTAACCTCTGTTTCCTTTGTTGTAATCTCTACCGTATGATTTGCCGAGATATCGGATATCGTATAATTGCCATCCTCATCCGGCGTCAATGTCTTGCCTTCTAAGCTTACCCCTTCTAATATGCATCCTGTATCCGGTGTTACTGTAAATACAACAGTCTCACCGGTCTCGGTGATAAGCTCTTTCACTTTCTTCTTATCAACGCTTGCCGATGCATAACTACCTTCCGTCAATTTAAATTCCAGAGTGTACAGGTCATATGCTTCTGCATATACATCCTTATCTGTAGTTAATACATGCGTGAAATCATACAAGGTCGTAAGTTCCTTATCTTCATACCAGTCGAATGTATGAATCGTATCATTCTTTCCTGTTACAGTCGGTGCCTGGGTCTCGGTAACTGCATGGTTGTAATTCGTATATCCATATCCTGCAAGATCTTTACCACCGGTCGTATAATGGAAGGTCATCTGCATAACGCTTCTACTTGTTTCTTCCTCTGTTAAATCAAGATACGGATATCGTTCGATTTCTGCTCCGCTTATTATCTGTTTCCATACAAATAACTGCTTTCCTCCGGAAGCCTTCAGATCTTCATTGATACCATTCTGCAGCTTCCAGGCAGCCTTACCGGATTCAAAATCTTTCACTGTCATAGCTTCATTATCAGTAAATGTCACCTTATGTCCCTTCAAATCCATGGAATATCCGTAAGCTTCCACATCAATATCTCCCACATAACAGCAGGCAGATACCACTGCATTTCCCAAATAAGATGAAACACAACCTGCAATAGGCGCTGCAAATGCATGCGGTTCATTATTCTGGAAGCTGGTTGCAACATTTGTTGTCTTTATATTCGTGGAATAATTATAGCAGTCTCTTATCAGAGCATTCTCTACCCCTCCTACAATTCCTCCGGTATGGGAACCACCTTCAACGTCTCCTGTATTATAACAGCCGTAGATCGTACCCTTACTACATATTGCATAAGCAGCAATACCTCCGGCGCAACTGTCCGAAGCTGTAACAGCTCCTGTATTATAACAATAATAGATTCCATACTGTGACAGAGAAACCGGAACCAATTCCTCCGCTTCCGCAGAACCGCTTCCCGAATCATCTGAAGATCCGCCGGATGTATCTTCCCACCCCCCAATGGATGGATTTACGATTATTACATCACCGCCTTCTGCCACACCGGTTCCTGCTGCAATACCTCCGACATATGTTCCTGTAAGTGCTCCTTTATTATAGCAGTTAGCAACATATCCCTTGTTATCTCTTACAATACCGGCTGCCTGACCGGTTGATGTAATTGGCGCTTCATTATAACAGTTCAGGATCTTGCCATTATTCCAATCACAAATTCCTCCCACATCTCCGCTAATGCGTCCTCCGGTATTATTGATTGCTCCACGATTGACACAGTTTTTTACAATGCCATAATTCATATCTACTATGCCAAAGCAATTTTCACGCTGTTTATCGATCCATTCTACATCTGCTGTATTCACACAGGCATCCATAATTCCATAATTCTTATATACAAAAACAGCACCGCCATGCCCACAATATTTTGTGCGCAGTCTTCCGGCTATACAGTTCGTAACGGATCCATTATTGAACCCTGCAAATACTGCACATGCAGTTACATAAGACTTCTCTATCGTCAGATTCTTTAAAGCTCCCAATCTGCCGATATATCCGATCAGTCCGCCCTGATTATCATATCCCGGATTTTTCCGATACAAGCCCCGGATCGTCTTATGATTTCCGTCAAAAACTCCCTGATATATAATGTTATATTTCGTAAAATTAACATTATAAGATCCGAGAGATGGCCAGTTGATCACATTTGTCGTTTCATCTGTCCATACATCCCATTCACTTGTATCATTCATCTCAATATCATTGCAAAGAACGACATTCTCCGACAGATGTGCCGTAGCATCATCTCCGTTTCCATTTACATAATCAGCAAACCAGTATAACTGTCCAGCATTGCTTACTGCATAGTATCCTATGTAATTTTCGTCTAATCCAAATGCCTTACAATTCTCCGCCGTGACCTGCTCAGCCGGCTGATAGGAACCATCCACCGTTGCAAATCCATTTTCATCATAGGTCAGGCTCTTGCTGACTTCTCCACATGTACTACATTCTGCCGTATAGGTATATATGCCATCCTTTACACCGGTCAACTTCCAGCCCACCTTTTCCTCATGGAAAGTGATGTGATCTCTTGGCACACCAAAGGTCTCCGTCAGGCATCTGTAAATCTCAAATGAATGTACCATATAGTACATGCTCTTTAAACTATTCGCTATCGTCTCTTTTGATTTATCTCCATAATCTGTTAAAGTTAACTGTAAAGAATCGTTATCTTTGTGCGGAATCTCTACCATCGTTCGGTTCCATGAACCACAAAATACATTCATATTTAACTCTTTTAAAGAAAGAGGCAGCTTAATCTCACGTTGTTCTTTCAGATTTGTATTATTTTCTTTATATGTAGAAAATAAGCCTTCCGGCAAGGTATTCAAGGCACATCCGTCTTCAAATGTTATGTACTTGATTTTTGCATTTCCGCCACCATCCAATGAAGTCGCTGTAAAATCCGTCAAGCATTTTGGATATTCAAGGCTTCGCAGATTACTGATGCTAAATGCCCGGGTTCCAATGGTAGTCACGTTCTGCATATACGGCAGCTCGGTTATATATATATAACGGAACGCTTCATCTTTAATTGTCTTAACACTGTCCGGAATCCGAAGTGATGATACCTTTGAGCATCCCATGAAAGCCTGCTCTTCAATCATCTCTAACTGATCAGAAAGTTGTATATCGGTAACATTACCGCAATATGCAAATGCTGCTTTTCCAATTGATGTCACGGAATCCGGAATTACGATCTCCTGCAATCCGTCACAATCATAAAATGCACATATACCGATCGTTGTGACTGTACCAGGAATCACAAGCTTCTCCATCTGATCCAGATTTCGGAATGCTGATTCTCCGATCGTTGTAAGTCCTTCCGCTAATTCAACATCTTTCAAAGCGTAACAGGCATAAAAAGCTTCCTTTCCTATGCTTTCAACCTTTGAGCCTTTTTCGAACCGGATCGTCTCAAGATACTGTGAATTATAAAAGCACCTCTCCGGTATCGTTTCAATGGAAGCCGGAACCGTAAATTCTTTTAAAGACTTACAACCGTAAAGTAAATATTGAACATTCTTTCCAAATGAAGTAAGCTTGCATCCTTCCTCAAATGTAATCTTCTCCAGTGACTCATCCATATAGAACATGCCATGATTGAACGAACCTGAATTGAATTCTGTAACAGATGCCGGAATCGTGATCTCCTTCAGCTTCTTCTGTTGCTGCACCAGTGCTGTTGTTAATTTCTGCATCGTACTTGGAAGATAGATATATTCATACTGGAGATTTTCTGGTGGACTATATACATTAAAATATGTCAGTCCTTCTCCAACTTCTACCTGCACGATATTGTACTTGGCAAATACGTCTGCATAACCTGAGAATACACTAAACTCACCAGCCCTGCTGCTGTTTGTATCTACGCCTCCATATGTGATCGTAGCAATATATTTTTTCACTGATGTATCTTCTGTATCCACTGCATCTGCTGTGTCTGCCGTAGCTTCCGTATCTGCTGTATTTTCTGCAGCTGCATAGATCCGCCATATATTTCCGTTGTTATCTTTTTCCTCCACCAATGGTTCACCGGTCTTCTGATAGTGATATCCGGTTTCTTCATTGGTTACTTCACCAGTATCTTCACCAGATTCTGCCCCGGCCGCGTCATCCGTCTGTGCATACGTTGTCACAGACCCATAAAGCGTTATCGGCGTCGCAACCGCAAGCATGGCAAGCATGGCGGCTGCCAGATAATGCTTTTTTCTCTTTGTTTTTAATTTACTCATATTTACCTCCCTTTCATTCATGCACGTATCCCTTATATTCCTAGTACCCCTGCATCCTGTTATACGGATGCTGTCGCATAGTTTATGATCATTTCCTTTAAACGTATCAACTCCGGCATATAATCCCTGTTATCCTCTGCGCCCCATATAAAGCCTCCCGCGTAGTAGGTACATGCTGCCATCATCGTATGTACGGTCACACGGATAAATTCATCCTCCGGTATATCCGTGCGAAAGGTATGATCTTCCTTTGCTTTCTCATACATCATATGCAATCGGGTATCAGCCGAATACACCGACGTATGAATATTCTCAAACTGTTCCGGATCTACGCCCTCATGTGTGACGTAGTGATTAAAGTTATCATTGTACTGAAGCAGTTCCTTATGGTTCAGATACATTTCAATATAACTGTCCAGCGTGAATATGAATCGATCGATCGCCGGAATATCCTGAACCGATGAAATCGGTCTGTTTCTATCGAGCTCATCCAGATATGATTTCCACTGTGCCATACAGACTGCGATCGCCAGTTCTGTCTTATTCGAATAACACCGGAATAAGGTCGCCCTGCCGATACCGACCGCCTCTGCGATCTCGCCCATACTTACCGCTTCAATCTTCTTTTCTACAAAGATTCGAAATGCAGTATCCAGGATCCGCTGTCGTCGTTCATTTTCTTTTGCTTTTTGTTTCTCTGATTTGTTCATTACCATGTTCCTTTTTGATACGTACTGTATCATTAATTTTATAGGAAATAAAATGTGTTGTCAATACGCACAAACACCTCTTATATATAAGTCAAGGATTTTTTCTGACCTCAAAAAAATTAGGCAGCCCTGCTTTGTAGGCTGCCTGTCTCTATTTAAGCTCCAGATATTTTTTAAGCTTTGGCTTTTTCTTTTTATAGTATTCCTGCAGCTTCTCCACCAATAGGGTGAGGTAGCGGAACAGGGATTCTGCCGCGAATCCGAATACCACCATAAGCAGTACGCAGATATTTGACAGATCGGTCAATGCAAATAACTTCTTCAGGAAAAATCCTGAGAATATAAATCCAACGATGTTCAGTCCGATCACACCATATTTCATCTTGTTTAACGGCTCACTGATCTTAAACAGGATCATAAAGCCAACAACGCAAAGCACCATTGTTGCGATCGTACCGATGCTTTCTCCCGGCAGGGCAAATACCTCACCGCAGATTACTAACGCACCAACCGCAATTACATCAGTAAGACCACCCGGAAATGCTTTGAACATAACATTTGTAAGGAAATGTCCTTTGATCCTGTCTCTGTTCGGTTCGAGTGCCAACAGAAATCCGGGAGCACCGATCGTAAACATACTGACCAATGAGATCTGCGCCGGTTCCAGCGGATAGGTGATCATAAAGATAACCGAGAACAGCGACATCAACAGTGAGAATATATTCTTAACAAGGAACAGGCTGGCGGAACGCTGTACATTATTTACAACCCGTCGTCCTTCGTATACCACATCCGGCATATGTGCAAAATCTGAATCTAGCAAAACGACCTGTGCTGCCTGTGTTGCAGCTTCACTACCAGATGCCATCGCCACGCTGCAATCCGCATCCTTCATTGCAAGGATATCATTGACACCATCACCTGTCATGGCCACGGTATGCCCCTGCTTTTTAAGTGCCTGCACAAGCTTCTGCTTCTGCTTCGGCGTCACACGGCCAAATACCGTATATTCCCGTACGGCTTCCTTAATCTTCGTATCCGTATCAAGTGTCGTTGCATCCACATAACTTTCTGCGTTGTCAATACCCGCCTGAACTGCGATCTGTGATACCGTCTTTGGATTATCACCGGATATAACCTTGATCGCTACATCCTGACTCTTAAAGTATGCAAAGGTCTTTACCGCATTTTCACGGATCGGATTTGCCAGTGCCACAAAGCCAAGCGGTGTTACTCTGTCAGATAATCCATTTGCAATACTGCTTCCTTCATATCTTCCAAATAACAGCACACGATCTCCCTTTTCGGCATTAGGAAGAATCTCTTTCTCGATTGACGCATAATCATCTCGCATGATGAATTCCGGTGCGCCAAGCAGATAGATGCCATCCGAAAATGTAATACTACCGTATTTCAAACTGGATGAAAATGCCAGACGATCAAGCGGTACTCTGTGTTTTCCGACACTACCGTCTGCCTCATCGGCATATTTCTTCAATGCCTCCATCGTAGCGTTATTATCCTGTGACGCTGCTGTATAATCGATCAGCAGCCCCTTTAATTCGTCTATCGTCTTTAACGGATTCCGGCTGTCCTTACTTAAGAATACATCCTTGATACTCATAACCGGTTCTGTGATCGTTCCGGTCTTATCCACGCACAGCACATCGACACGCGCCAACGTCTCGATACTTTTCATATCATGCAGCAGGACTTTTCGTTTTGCCAGATTCATCGTACTGAGCGCCAGTGCAATCGTAGTAAGAAGATATAACCCCTCCGGGATCATACCAAGGATAGCTGCAACCGTCGAGGTTACACTCTTCCGGATCGAGTCATCATTTACGAAATGGCTCTGCCAGAACAGAATGATACCGATCGGTATAATGATGATACCAACCCATTTTACGATCAGGTTGATCGACCGGATCATCTCGGACTGTTCACCGCTTCCCATGGTCTTTGCTTCCATGCTGAGTTTTGAGATATAGGATTCATTTCCGACCTTTTCCAGTCTGGCATAACATTCACCGGACACCACAAAGCTGCCGGATAACAGCGAACTGCCGCTCGTCTTTTCTACCTCGTCCGCTTCACCGGTAAGGAGGGATTCATTTACCTGAATGCTGCCATCGATAACAACCGCATCTGCACAGATCTGCTTTCCGGCTGTCAGTAAAATGACATCATCCTTTACCAGTTCTTCCGAACGGATCTGCTGTAAAACCCCATCTCTGACTACATCTGCATGAGGTGCATTTAAGAAATTCATTTTTTCCAGTGTCTTCTTCGCACGCAGCTCCTGTATGATACCGATCAATGTATTACCTATGATGATCGGTAGAAAGGTCAGGTTCCGAAAGGAACCAACAAGGATCAATAATACTGTGATAATAAGAAATATTAAGTTAAAGTATGTAAGTGTATTCGACAGAATGATCTCTTTCGTCGTTTTATCCGTCGATATATCGGTCTGATTCGTCAGCCCTTTTTCGATTCGTTTCTTTACTTCGTTTTCTGTCAGTCCCCGGATCGAAGGATTGATCTGATTTGCCTTTGTATCGTCCATAAGATTTCCTCTCTGGTCTGTGTTATCAAAACTTTTACACCATTCTACTACATTCCTATGAAAAGAAAACGAAAATAAATGTTAAATTTTGTTAATTCTTTATTCGTCTTTATTCAGGTGATAACCAGCCCCCCATTTTCTTTCTGTCCGTTCATTGAACCAAACTTCAGTTTCTTTCTTGTAATCAGATATGCTATTACTCCACACAGAATTCCAACCAGAATGCCACCTAAGATATCGGTCGGGTAATGCACATACAGGTATAGTCTGGAAAATGCGATCAGCACCGCAAGCACCAGTGCCGGATACCGATATTTCTCTTTTGCAAAAAACAATGCAGTTACTGCTGCAAAGGACGCTGCCGTATGACCGGATGGGAATGAATAATCTGTCGGCTTCTTCACTAACAGGGAAATCGCTGTATTTACATCAAAGGGTCTTGTCCTTGCTACCGCATTCTTCAATATGCCATTACAAAGTATAACATCAAATACCAGTGCAAGTGCCATCAGGATTCCTGTCTTTCTGTGTTTCTTACTGATCAACAGCACGATCGTAAGTGCGATCCAGATGACCCCTGCATTTCCAAGTGTCGATACAAATGGCATCACTACATCAAGAAATGCATTTCTCATATGCTCCTGTATAAAATCTAAAATCGTTAACTCCATCTGATTCACCTTTTGTCCTCCTGCCTGTATGTAAATCGCACACTGTTTCTACCGATCTGCTCTGTCGCTTCACTTATGCAAGTGATTTTGTATGTCTTTCAGATAAGTATCATTTATTTTTCCCGGAGGATCTTCACACCACGAACAATCATGAATACACCTACGATCAACAATGCCGCTGACATTACCGTTGGAAACAAAGAACCCATAACAATCGTGAGGCTGGCCGTCTGAATGAGCATAAAAATAAAGCTAAGCACACTAATGCCATTTACTAATATAAAGCCGGCTCCGACTACAATACATATGACTCCGGCATAAATATTCGCGCCTTTCCGAACTGCGGAACCAACCTTTCTTGCCTGCTCCCGCTGTGCAGAATCCATACCCATGCCATTCATCATCTGATCAAATTCAGGCGACATACCGCTTCCATATACTGTACCACCACTATTCACCTGACTGGTATAGACCTTGTTTCCAGCATCTCCTGAAAATGGTGTGCCCGGAGTTCCCTGCTGCCATTGTGAATTCTGCCCGGTATCTGTAGCCCCTGGTGATGTTTTCTCGCTATTTTCTATTATTATGTCTGCCGGCTGACTGCCATACACACCATATAAGCTGTTGTATCCGGACTGACTATTGTATCCGGACTGGTCGTTATATTCGCCGTCATAACTTCCATATTCCGGCGTCTGATATGGCTGATATCCACCGTCCATTTCCTGTCCATTAATTCTATCACCGACACCGCCGCTCCATTGAACCCTGCCGGATTTCTGGTCTGCATCACCGCTGTCTCCTTTTAAAAAGTTACGAATTCCCTGGATCAGAAGCAGCACTCCTATGCCCCCGAAAAACAGAAGGAAAAGTCTCATGACACCTAGTCCTTTTGCAAAAAGGCCCACAAAGCCAAAACTCATGAATACCAAAGTTCCCAGAATGCAACCCAGTAATTGTTTGACCCGATTGGATACACTTTCCATCGAATTAATAAATAATACAACACCTGTCAATGCAAATATTAATCCGAATCCAAGTACGATCCCCCATGTTAAGATTCCACCCTGATCATACAGGGTTGTTATGCCCCATACTCCGAGTGCAAGCATCATCACGCCAAAGCAAAAGAAAACAAATGCTCCTATTTTTGCTCCTTTTTGTTTCTGCATAAAACCACCTCCGTTTATAGAGTATCACATAACTGTGGTTTTTTACACTTCTCCATGTATATTTTTTTGATTTTGTCACCAAAGCCCTTCGATGGAAATTCTTCCGATGATACTTCTGTTCCTATAAAGCAAAAAAATCCCCCGCACTTGTCTCCTGTAGTTCTTCGGGCTACAGGCAAATGCGGGGAACCTTTTCTTTGTTTGTTGATTTATTCACTCTAATAAGTATGTTTCTTTGACTTTGGTACTGCAGCTTCAACCTCCTGTGCATTATGATTAGCTGTTGCACATACCTTCTGAACTGCTTTCTTTTTCTTCAATGGATGCTTTGGATTCTTATCCATGATCTACACTCCCTTTCTTATATCTGTATACATATACATAAGGGGTCATGTTTTTATTCGCACGGCTCGATATCAACACATTTTATTCGATGGCAATGAAGTTCTCCTTTTCGATTGCTTCCGGTGCTTTCTTTGGAAGGGTCAGACGAAGAATACCACTTTCATATTTTGCATGTATATCCTTCTGACTGATACCGTCACCAACATAGAAACTTCTGCTCATGCTGCCGGCATAACGTTCACGTCTGATATACTTACCGGTCTTCTTATCTTTCTCATCCTTATCCAGACCTTTTTCAGCGGAAATAGTGATGTAGCCATCTTCCAGTTTGACATTTACTTCATCCTTCTTAAATCCAGGAAGGTCAATGTCTACTTCATAGCTGTCATCTGTTTCACGGACATCCGTCTTCATCATGTTCTTAGCATGTTTGCCATACAACGGGCTTTTCTCTGGAAACATTTCCTTTTCAAATTCCTTACCGAATGGGAAATCATCCATCCAATCATCAAATAAACTTTCTCCAAAAATACTAGGTCTTAACATAAGTCATTACTCCTTTCAATTTCAAACCAGTGTCGGAAATCTCAGCTCCTTATGGAACCTTGAGGCACTTAGACTTTTGTATGTTTAGCACTGTCAGAGAAACTGAAGTGTCGAATTTGTATGTTATAAGTTCCGGGATTCTTTCTTTTATCTTCTTTCTTAATCCCTTTCCTTATCTTTATCTATGTTATAGCACCGTTTATTAGCACTGTCAAGATGTGAGTGCTAATTTTGTGTGAAGATTTTGTGAACTATCTGATTTCCATTTCTACACTTAAAAGAAAAAGCCAGACCGGTGCTCACCGGCCTGGCTCTTTCTTCTATATAATTATAGGTTATTTGTAATTTACTCTACATCCTGTAAAGCTGCAAAGTCTTCCTCACCGGTACGAACCTTAACAACCTTGTCAACGCTGTATACGAAGATCTTACCATCACCGATATGTCCGGTATACAGAGCCTTCTTAGCAGCTTCAATAACTGCACTGACAGGAATCTTGCTGACTACGACTTCTACCTTAACCTTTGGAAGAAGGGTTGCATCTAATTCAACACCACGGTACATCTCGCCGGCACCCTTCTGGATACCACAGCCCATAACCTGATTCATTGTCATACCTGTAACACCGAGGTCATTTAAAGCTTTCTTTAAGATCTCAAACCGTGCAAGCTTTGCAATGATAACTACCTTGTAGATACCGCTTGGGGATGCTGTAACAGGAGCTTCCGCAACCTTGACTGCTGCATTCTTTAATGTGTCAGAAGCCTTATCATAATCAGCTACACCAAGATCTGTATTTTCATTTACATCCATTGTCATTGTATTTGATACATCAACAATACTGAAGCCGGCATATGCAGATGGAAGACCATGCTCGCATGAATCCAGACCAACAATTTCCTCTTCCTCTGATACACGAAGGCCGAAGATCTTCTTAATAAGAAGGAATGCAATTGTAATCGTAACTGCTGTCCAGAGGATGGTTGCGCCCATACCTACGAACTGAATACCGAGCTGCTTGAAACCACCGCCATAGAATAAACCTTTGGCTGCGATCTGGTTTGCACCATATGTTACACCATCACCGATACCTCTTGCAAATGCAGGAGCTGTATCTGTAGCGAAAAGACCAACTGCGATTGTTCCCCAGATACCATTTAAGCAGTGAACTGCAACAGCACCTACAGGATCATCAATATGTAATTTGTAATCTAAGAGCCATACACCGAATACAACCAATACACCGGCAACAGCACCGATCACGATAGCACCGAAAGCATCACAGACATCACAAGGAGCTGTAATTGCGACCAGACCTGCAAGAGATGCATTCAGACACATTGAAACATCAGGCTTACCATATTTTACCCAGGTAATGATCATTGCTACAACTGTTGCAACAGCAGGAGCAATTGTTGTTGTTACGAATATGGAACCAAGTTCTGAAACGGTTGTTGCTGCTGCACCATTGAATCCATACCAGCCAAGCCAGAGGATAAATACACCGAGACAACCGATCGGAAGGTTATGTCCAGGGAATGCATTTACTTTTTCAACCTTACCATCCTTGCCCTTTACAAACTTACCGATACGAGGTCCAAGGATTGCTGCACCGATCAATGCACAGATACCACCAACCATATGAATACAGTTAGAACCGGCAAAATCATGGAAGCCCATCTGAGCTAACCAGCCGCCGCCCCATGTCCAGTGTGCCTCAATCGGATAAATAACTGCTGAGATAACTGCTGAATATACACAATAAGAAATGAATTTTGTACGTTCTGCCATCGCGCCGGATACAATTGTCGCTGTTGTTGCACAGAACACTAAGTTAAATACGAAGTTGGACCAGTCAAAATTTGCATAATCAGTAAATATGTCAAATCCCGGTTTACCGATCAAACCAACCATGTCTTCACCAAGTAAGAGTCCAAAACCAAGAAGGATAAATACAACTGTACCAATACAGAAGTCCATCAGGTTTTTCATCAGAATGTTTCCGGCATTCTTTGCTCTGGTAAATCCTGTTTCTACCATCGCAAATCCTGCCTGCATCCAGAATACCAATGCCGCTCCGATCAGGAACCAGACACCGTACACTTCACCAGAAATTGCATCTAAAATTTCACTTGTCATAGTTCTTACCTCCTAAAACTCAAAAATGCGATACACGGAGACTTATCCATAACAGACGCCCCATTGCATCGCATTTTACTTCATTTTTCCCCTCATCCGGTCCGCGCGTATAGCCGGATATCAGGTTTTTCTTTGTCCTGTACCGGGGAACTTATACCTCCCGATAAAAGAAAAAGGCACTACGAATATTTCGTAGCGCCTTTGCTATGTCCATGAGTATAGCACCGGGGATTACTCATGTCAACGATAAATTTATATTTTTTTTAGAGATTATTAACCATGCCTTTTCCAACTGATCATCACAGTTTATAGTTTCGCATTCTATACAAGTATTTATCTACTTTCTCTTCATCTGTGGGATCAGTATAAAGCTGCAATACAGGATTGCTATAACTGCCATGATCCCCCCTGCAAATCCGATATACCCCATCGATGCATGTGTACATACCAGACCACCGATCCAGGTTCCGCATCCGATTCCCAGATTATAGATTCCTGAGAACATTGACATGGCCACAGCGGAGGCTTCCTCCGGAACCGCTTTGATCGTCTCTGACTGGAAAGTAACGCTAAATGCCGTTACAGCCATACCCCACAGCATACAGATCAATATCATTGTCCATGTAAATTTCGATGCCGGTTTCAGGCAAAGCATGACAACAGCGATCAATGTGATCGATGCACGGATAAAATGATATCTGTGTTTGTCATATACACAGGAGAACAGAAAACTTCCAAGAATTCCGGCAGCTCCAAACAACATTAAAGTTATAGTAACAAGATTATCCTTAAACATTGCTACCTGCTTCAAAAACGGCTCAATATAGCTGTAGCCTGTATAGTATGCACCCGCAACTAAGAACGACATTAATATGATCCCAAGCATAACCGGGTTCTTCAATATCACCGGCAGTTCTTTCATTTTAAAGGATGTACCGCCTTCAACCTTCGGAAATACAAATGCCATATAGATAAGGGCAAGAAATGCAACAACTGCAACACAGAAAAATGTCATTCTCCATCCTACATATAATCCAACGATCCTTCCAAGCGGAAGTCCAAATATCATCGCAATGGATGTACCGGTTACTACCATACTCATCGCAAACGACCTGAACTTCTCCGGCACGATCTTAACTGCTGCCGGTGATGCGATCGACCAGAAGACCGCATGTGCACAGGCAACTATGATCCTTGCCGCCATCAGCATCGCATATCCGGCTGCAACCGCTGATAATACCTGACCGATTCCAAATAATGCAATCGTTCCCAACAGCAGCTTTCGGAAGCTGATCCTTGATGCAAGCAGCATAAGTGGCAGTGATAACAGCATAACCGCCCACGAATATGCTGAGATCAGCATCCCCGCTTTTGCCTCCGTGATCTGAAAATCATCCGCGATATCGGTCAGAAGACCGATTGGCATGAATTCCGATGTATTAAATATAAATGCCGCTACCGTCATTCCGATGAGCGGCAGCCATTCCCTGATAGTTAATTTCTGATTCATTCTGTGATTATATCCTTTCCTGTAAAATTCCTGTATTTTCTATTTAAACATTTACCGTTTTGCAACGCATTTATATGAAACCTATCTTGTATTATATGGTATTTTTTCCTATGAACCGCATCTGATATTATCCGGCATTTTTATTTCCATAGTAATTTTATTATCGGATTCCCAACTCCGCAAGTCAAAAAATAGTCTTCTTTTTGTAATTTTTGCTGTGTTTACCGCTGTTTTTTCACGAAATTAAACGAATTCTGTTGCATTAGCGTAGAAAAGTATGTATTATATTAAAATATTGTGTTATTTTTATAAATATTTGATTTTTCTGTAATATAATTCTTTACTTTATTCATATAATTTATGAGAATAACACATCACCACAATACAAAAAATGAAAAGGAGAAAATCATGTGGGCAACTGTAAATGAAATCTTAACAAAAATCGATGATTTTGTGTGGGGTCCTCCACTTATGGTCCTTATTATGGTCGGTGGAATTCTTCTCACAATCCGGATGGGCGTTCTTCAGATCCGCAAACTGCCATTAGCACTCAAATGGATGATCAAAAACGAAGAAGAAGGCGAAGGCGAAGTTACTTCCTTTGGTGCACTGTGTACTGCTCTTTCCGCTACGATCGGAACCGGTAATATCGTTGGTGTAGCAACTGCGATCGGAGCCGGTGGACCGGGAGCATTATTCTGGATGGTACTTGCTGCATTCTTCGGAATGGCAACCAAATATGCAGAAGGTCTTCTGGCTGTCAAATATCGTGTCGTTGACAAGGACAACCATGCACTTGGCGGACCATTCTACTATATCGAAAGAGGTATGGGATCAAAATGGAAATGGCTTGCAAAAATATTTGCTTTCTTTGGTATCTGTGTAGGTCTGTTCGGTATCGGAACCTTCTCTCAGGTAAATGGTATTTCTTCCGCTGTTAATTCATTCTTTGATCCTGACATGCAGTGGACGATTAATATTCCAGGGATCGGTACTTATTCATGGACCGTTGTTATCGCTTCCCTGATCTTAAGTGTATGTGTTGCACTCGTTCTGATCGGCGGACTGAAGCGTATCGCAAGCGTATCCCAGATCATCGTTCCATTTATGGCTGTTATCTATATTGTTATATGTGTGATGTTACTGATCTGTAACATCACTAAGATTCCTGAGGCTGTTGTTATCATTGTAAAGAGCGCATTCAAGCCTTCTGCTGTTGCAGGTGGTATCGCCGGTTCATTTATCGTTGCTATGCAAAAAGGTGTAGCGCGTGGTATCTTCTCAAATGAAGCCGGTCTTGGTTCTGCTCCTATCGCAGCAGCCGCTGCCCAGACAAAGGAACCGGTTCGTCAGGGTCTTGTATCCATGACAGGTACTTTCATCGATACCATCATTATCTGTACAATGACAGGTCTTTCCATCGTTCTTACCGGTGCATGGAAAGTAGAAGGTTTACAGGGTGTTCAGGTTACCACATATGCTTTTAACGAGGGACTTCCGATTCCTGCAACGATATCAAGCTTCCTGTTAATGCTCTGTCTGGTATTCTTTGCATTTACAACTATCCTTGGATGGGATTATTATTCTGAGCGTTGTCTGGAATACTTATCCGGCGGCAAAAAGAAATCCATCATGATCTACAGATGGTTATACATTCTTGCTGTATTTATCGGACCTTACATGACAGTTTCTGCTGTATGGACGATCGCCGATATCTTCAACGGACTGATGGCTATTCCTAATATGATCGCCATCTTTGCTTTAAGCGGTGTGGTTGTAAGGGAAACGCGTGATTTCTTCAGCCGTCATAATAAGCAGCCTTTTGAATAAATTGTTAAAATAAAATAGAGGACCCTGAGATCTAATTCACATATTATTACGCAAGACACTTTCGTTCTATCTTCATGTAGCGGTACTAAGCTCCTGCTTTCGCAGATCGCTAAGGACCGACATTCAGATAGGCTTGCTTCATAATAGTGAATATATATCTCAGGGTCCTCTATTTTATTTTTCTGCACTATACTAATTCTTTTCTCCTGCTTTATATAGTTAATGGGTACCAAACCACTTTATAACACTTCATACCACATCAAATTTTATTTTTAGGGTATATGCTTTTATTTTGATAATCTATGCAGTAGTCAACAAAAAGTAGACACATATTTTTAGTTTCTACACATCGCTTAGCAGGCATAGTACTCCCTATACTG
>NZ_WWTL01000009.1:0-123937 GCF_009874105.1 Clostridium sp. BIOML-A1
CGATATGATGTCATTCAGCGAGTATAAGACCGGGAGCAAGACTGCTGGTTACAAGGCACAGGTCGATAAGGCATACGAGCTGGCAGAGAAGGTAATCGAGGCAAGACCAACCGAAGAGGAAAGAGTGTCGAAACTCTGCGAGAGATATTCGAGACGACTGGCTCAGAACATCAACAAGGATATTCAGATCGGCATGATGTGTCCGTCGGTAATGATTTCCGGAGCAGGAAACTTCCCGGTCAAAAAGAAGGAAAAGCAGGTAGCGGCATGGGATAAGAACCATGAGGACTATAAAGAGGTTGAGGCAATCCTTGGAAAGATTGAGGCAATTTTTTATGGCAAGGACGTTATCAAGTCTGATGATGAGAACGCAATCGAGAAGCTACAGGATAAGGTTGACGGATTGAGAGAGGACCAGGAGAGAATGAAGCAGGCCAACAAAGCAATCCGCATGAAGGACAAAGAAAAGGGCGATGCAATGCTGCACGACATGGGATATACGGACGAGCAGATCGCCCAGCTGAGAGAACTGGACTTCTGCGGAAGAATCGGTTTTCCGGACTATATACTGACGAACAACAACGCCAACATCAGAAGATTGGAAGGAAGAATTAAGAGCCTGCAGAAAACAAAGTCCCAGGGAACACAGGAGAGCGAGAATAAGTTTTTTAAGGTCAAGGAGAACGTGGAGGCTATGAGAATCCAGCTGTTCTTTGAAGGAAAGCCGGAACCGGAGGTAAGAGATATTTTAAAAAGCAATGGGTTCAGATGGGCGCCGTCGGTAGGTGCATGGCAGAGACAGCTCAACAATAATGGAAAATATGCAGTAGAGAGAGTTGTCAGAGAGTTGGAAGAAATGGAGGCGGTAGAGTGAACATGAAGTTAGAACCAAGAAAGGCTGCAGATCGTGGCGGCTGGTTGTGTATGCCACTGGTGATGAACAGACAGGAAGGAAAGCCTGGCTGGAAAAAGGTGCATTGCCCGGAATGTGGAACGCTCTGCTGGCAGAGACCGGAGGATGCAGGAGTTGTTAAGGCATCACACCTTGACGGTGCGGTATGTACTAAGTGCGCATTAAGAAAGGCGGGTGATGTAGTGTGACATTACGAGAGGCAAGCAAAGGAGTAGTTAAATCCGGAGGAGGAACCTATAACATTGGCTTCAACGGTGGAGACGAGACGCAGTTTGACGCTCAGAACCTAAAAGAATTGCAGGAGTGCTGGTCGGAGTTCTGTAAGGATGAAAAAATCAGTCCTGGATGCGTTGATTACGTGGAAAGGGTGAGTTAGTGGAAATTCTGACAAGAGCCATAGCAAATGAATACAGAGACAGAGCGTTGCTCCTGCCGTCTAACGGACTGCAGGACATTGGAGAAAGAAGAACGTTGCGGGAAGAGCTGCAGGTCAGGTGCAATCTGACAGAGCTGCAGGCGGTGAATATCATAAATGGCTTTCATATCCCGGACTATGCGAGAATCGCAGAAGCGAGAGCAGCAAAGGAGGCAGAAGAACATGAGAATTGAGAAAGAAGGATTTGTGTTACACCTGGAAGGAACATGGTGCGAAATCTCAAATAAGTACGCTGTTTTGGAAAGTGGAGATGTAGCAGTAAACGAAGAGGACATTCCTGCAGGGTTTGCAGAAAAGAAACTGGATCGCTATATCGAAACGCACAAGATCAGAGGATATGGAAAGGTTGACGGATGCGTAAAGAGAGTTGCGTGCGACGAAAGAACGAAGGAGTACATTCAGTTGCAGGCAGTAAAGCTGGACGATGATACATACATGGTGCAGGAGTTTGATAATGAGCTGGTATTTATGGGCGAGTTATGGAGCGGATGCAAATATCCGGATGAAGTGCTTGACTGGATGAAGAGCAACTATGAGATTGAGAGCTGTCTGACCGCAGAGGTGTATCGTAGTAGTTTAGGAGATTGCACGAATAACGGCGTATCTTCTTACGCAAGAGAATTGTATATCCTGGACGCACAGAAAGGCCCTTTTGAGCCGGACGACATCAGACAGTGCGTGTATATCGAAAAGCGCGAGATTATGGGACAGGAGTATGTTGACTGCAAGCCTGCATACTGCAGGAAGCGCTGGTATATGGCGGGCGGCAATATTCTTTACACATCGGACAGCAGATTCAAACAGATTACCGGGATCAGCTACCCGATAGCGATTCACGACAGATACGAAGGGAGGTAGGAGATATGGTAATTGTCGGGTATTATGCACATGGCAATAAGCATTATGTGGCTTTCAAGGATGAAGCAGATACGAAGGGCAGATTTATGATTACGGACGGATTCCACGACAGACCGGTTACGGAAAGAAACCAGGGAAAGTATGAAGGGTACGTGAAAATCGACAAAGCAGAGTGCAATATCAAGAAGATTATCGGCCGCATTCGCGGTACAAGACCGTGGCATCCGCTTCTGAGATTACTGCAGAAGGAAGCGGGGTAATTTTTTTACCCCGGAAATTCGCAAATGTGAGCGTTAGGAAAAAGAAATTCGCAATAGTAGAACGCATGAGAATTAAATGGAGGTAGAGAAGATGAATGAAATCAGATTAAAGGCTTACGGATTTAGCATGGAGGCAGTAGGCAGTAAAAAGTTTATCGCACAGGAACGAGAGGCATTCTTGGATTTTACAGAAGAAAAGGTATCAAAAGCAGCAATGAAGTTATCCGGGAATGACGCTCGGGCAGAGGTTCATTCACAGGAAGTAAGAAACAGGGAAAACGCCGAACATGGCGAAGATTTAGTAACAATAACACATAAGACAACGCAGCCTATTTCGTTAGAATGGATACAGGAGGTTGTAAGACTTGGGCGTGCCAGGGATTATTTTTCAGAGGGTGACACGATCGATATTGAATTTGACGGAGAAGTTATCCAGCATGACATCATCGGAATTGACGCAGAGAAACTTGCAGACAAGAGCCTTGAACACAGTATCACAATTCAGATGCACGACCTTGTGATGGAGAAAAGACCGTTCGATACAACAGGCGATTATGGCAGTAATGTGTGGGAGACATCAGAATTGAGAAAGTACCTGCAGAGTGAAGAATTTCGTGAGAGATACAAAAAGCTCATTCCTTACCTCGCAAAGGTAGTGAAAGAGAATAACAGCGGAGATGATACAGAAGATCTGTTTTTCTTACTGTCGGCGGACGAAGTAGACCCAAAGAAAACGCCGTATAAGTATTACGAAGATGTTACTAACCGGCAGAAGAAAAATGCAGACGGAGAAACAGATTATCACCGCTTGCGCTCGGCTTATCGTGGCTATTCGTGCGGTACGTGGTACGTGAACTCTAGCGGCCACGTCTACGGCACCGGCGCGTACTGGGCCTATCGCTGCGCCCCGGCTTGTACCATCGCATAATCATATAATCCCGGCACCCGCGGATGCCGGAAAGAAAAAGGAGAGAAAAGAACATGGCAGAAATACAGAATATCAGCATTGAACTTGTAAAGGTCCACCCAAACAATGTGAGAAAAACGTATAACGATATTGAGGAACTTGCGGAGAGCATCAAAGCGAAGGGAATACTTCAAAATTTAACTGTTGTGCCCGACCCACAGGAACATGGAAAGTATTTGACTGTAATCGGAAACAGAAGATTGACAGCAGCACGCATGGCGGGACTTGAAACTGTTCCCTGCATTGTTTCGGATATGGACGAAAAAGAGCAGACATCTGTAATGCTTTTGGAGAATATACAGAGAAGCGATCTGACCGTATATGAACAGGCACAGGGATTTCAGATGATGCTTGACCTGGGAGAAACAGAGGACACAATCGCAGAAAAGACCGGCTTTAGCAAGAAAACAATCAGACACCGTTTGAACATTGCAAAGCTGGATTCCAAGACGCTGATGGAGAAAGAGAGACAGGATGGATACCAGCTGTCGCTTACGGATTTGTACGAACTGGAAAAGATCAAGGACGTAAAGACCAGGGATAAGATTTTGAAGGATTCCACAGATTCGAGAGATTTGGCAAGACGAGCAATCAATGCTCAGAAGGAGCAGAAACGCCAGGAGAACATGAAGCTGTACGTGGCAATGATGAAGAAACTGGGATTGAAGAAAGCTCCGAAGGAAGCAGACAGCGAGTTTTACACGGATAAGTGGGAACGTATGAAGGACTACAGCCTCGATAAGGAGCCGCCTAAGACGATGAAGTTCGAGGATAATGGCGAGCCGACGTTTTACCTGGAAAGATACGGAACATTGTACGTGATCCGTAAGAAAAAGAAGGAAAAGAAGGAGCTCACGCCCGCACAGGAAGCAGAGAGACAGAATAAGCGGAACAAGAAGCAAATCAAGGCAATTCTGAAGGAGGCGGCCAACACGAGGAAGGCGTTCATTGAAGGCATTTTATCCGGCAGAATTAAGAAGGTTACGAATGAAGAAAAAGTCGTTGCAGAACTTTTTGAGCAGATGATAAGCTGGGAGACATTCACGGGTCATAACACATTGAAGGAGTTTTTCCTGGGAGACAAGTGCTACAACGCTCAGAAAGAAGATATAGAAGCTGCAGAGAAGAAAATGGAAGGGCTCAGCGTACTCCATAAACTGCTTTGCATGGTATCGGCAATGGTTGCTGATGCAGATTTGATTGAGTGGAATTACACATACAACACGGTCAGAGGCAAGAGGGTAAAGGCATTCTACGGAATACTAGAACAGTACGGCTTCCAGTTCCCTAACGATGAAGAGAAAAGCGTGGTCGAAGGAACCAGCGACTTGTATGTAAAGAAGGAGTGCTAGCGATGCAGGAATGCGAGGGATTTATAAAAGACGCCGATTGCACCAAAGACACGCCGCTTATGTATGGGGAACTAGATATACCGATATATGGTACTGGCAAAAGGATAATTCCGAGAGTTGAAGGCAGGAGAGACTCTTCCCACTTCGAGAAGATTTTCCTGCCGGAACTGTTACCGCTTGAGGAGTACGACCTGGTTGCAATACTTCTTTCCGGAGGAAAAGATAGCATAGCTTGCTATTACAAACTGCTGGAACTCGGGGTACCAAAAGAGCGGATGGAGTTTTGGCACCATGATATTGACGGTGGAAACCCGGAGAGAAAAATGGACTGGAAATGCACACAGAATTATGTGAAATCATTTGCAGAAGCAGAAGGAGTAAAGCTGAGACTTTCGTGGAGGGTTAATGGATTTTTCGGGGAACTGTATAGAATCGGCGCAAGCGAACCGGTTGAATGGCTTGATCCGGATACCGGAGAAGTAAGGCAATGCAGATTGTCGAGAAATTATCTACAATGCCAGGAAATTAAAGAAAAAGCCACGGAAGATATGGAAGCAGAACTGAAAAAGCTGGGTTATAGAATGAAATTTCCTGCTAAAACAGGAGATTTGAGCAGGAGATGGTGCAGCGCATATTTGAAAATTATGGTTGCAGACACGGTGATGTCAAACCTTAGCCGACTGCAGGAGTTAGAACAGCTTGGAGGGAAGAGACATAAATTTCCGGCAAAAGGCGGTACCCACCAGGGACGTTGGTGCAGCGGAAATCTAAAGGCGGCAGTCCAGGACAGTGTAACATCGAACCTGGAACAGACAAAGGAAAATGTAAAGATTTTAGTCGTCTCCGGAGAACGACGAGGCGAGTCAAAAGGACGCTCAAAGTATAACGAAATAGAAATACACAGGACAAACGCACCGGCAAAAGCACATAGAATAGTGCATCAATGGCGGCCGGTGATCGACTATTCAGAAAGAGACATATGGGAAGTCCTAAAGAGGCACAACGTCAATCCGCATCCTTGCTACAGAGCGGGATGGAATAGATGCAGCTGTGCAATGTGCATATTCTCTACTCCGAAACTGTTTGCGGGAATAAAGGAGATATATCCGGAAGAATTTGAGGCATTAAAGAGAGATGAAGAGATACTTGGCTTCACACTGGATAACAAATGCGACTTAGAAACATTCGTCGGAGATGCGGAGTCATGTGTATATCACGGAGATTTCGAGGCATTGAGGAGTTTGATTACCGGAGAATTTACAATCGATGATGTGTATGTGAAGGGGCGATGGATGTACCCGGCGGGAGCATTTCATGGAGCGGAAGGAGGACCGTGTTAGGATGGAAAAGAATAAAAGACCGGAGATCACGGCGATGTTGTCACTCTCGATCCAGCGGCACATCTGCCCGAATAATGATCCGAGAATTTACTGGGCCAGGGAAGTGACTTTCGACTACGCCACCACGAATGCGGTGCGAGTGGATTTTATGAAATTCAAGCCGGTAAACAATACGGTGTCCGGTATAGAGAAGGGAGACTTCTACTGCTACGAGGTTAAGTCCTCGGTAGAGGATTTTCACTCGAAGAACGGTCATAACTTCCTGGGAGACTACAATTACTACGTGATGCCGGAAGAAGTGTACGAGCAGGTTAAGAAAGAAATCCCATACCAGGTAGGCGTGTATGTTCCGGATGGAATGAACTACCGGGGTGAGTGGTACGACCTCAAAGCAATCAAGAAGGCAAAGAGAAAAGATAGAAGCAGGCCAGTATCAGAAATGCTGTTGATGATGTTCCGGTCTGCAGCGCGAGATAGAAAGAAGGTGTTGAGCGATGGACATTAAAAACAAAAACGAATTAAAGAGAAGGATAGACCTGTTCTTGCATGACTTCACGCCGGAAGAATATAAAATCAACGAACAGTTTTGCAAGGAAACCATGAGAATGATGGCTGATTTTATCGGCCACGTAGATAACAGACTGGATTCGGCGAATGCCAAAATTATGGCCGGAAGGAAGAGAGAAAACGAACTGGCGGAATACATCCTCAAAGAGTGCCATTTCTGCCCGATCCCGGTTGAAGTTAAATGCCAGTATGGTTTCAGAGAGAACGGATGCAAGAAGTGCTTATTGAAACATACGGAATCGCTAGATAAACCAAGGGAGGACTGACGTATGGTGGTGAATGCAAAATGCAATCCCTGCAAAGAACCTACGAAATACGTGGTAGGGTTCTTCGATGGACCAAGGGGCAGGCACGGATGCCTGTTTGATTGCAAAAATGAGCGGTGCGAGGTTTATCAAGTGAAGAGATTTACAGAGTCAGAGGCAGTCAAGGAACGAATTAAGATTCAGAACTTGAACAGTCAGAAGGGAATGTATGCAGGTTATATTGCGGCGCTGAGAAAAGATGCCAAAATAACAATGATGAAAATGTCACAAATTGCTGGATGCAGTCCGGCAGAGTACAGTTCCTACGAGCATGAACGGAAAGAGTTCGATCCGGAAATATACCGGAAATGCGAAAAATATCTGAAAAAGAAGGAAGGTGGAGGGCGATGCTGACACTGCCAATAAAAAAGAAGTGGTTCGATATGATCGTCTCCGGGGAAAAGAAAGAGGAGTATAGAGAAATCAAGCCATATTACGACAGCCGGTTTATGAATGCGTTCGGATTTCTCAATGTAGGCGGACAGATGGTATATGGAGAGGCAGCACCGGAAGAAATCCGGAAGTCATGGCCGGTACCGATAGTATTTAGAAATGGCTATTCCAAAGAGTCTCCGGAAATCATCTGCAAATGCACATTGCATTTCGGAGAAGGCAAGCAGGAATGGGGAGCTGAGCCAGGAAAATTATACTATGTGTTAAAAATACAGGAAATCGAGAAAGGAGCAGGACAATGAATAAAGTAATTTTGATGGGTCGTCTTACACGTGATCCGGAGGTTAGATATTCCCAGGGAGAGCAGGCTACGGCAGTAGCTCGTTACACCCTGGCAGTAGATAGAAGGGGAAGAAACCAGGAGAACTCAGCAGATTTTATTCAGTGCGTTGCGTTTGGCAAGGCGGCTGAATTTGCTGAGAGATATTTGCATAAGGGAACGAAGATTGTATTGACCGGAAGAATACAGACCGGAAGCTACACCAATAAGGACGGTCAGCGAGTATATACGACCGACATTGTTGCGGAGGACCAGGAGTTTGCTGAGAGCAAAAACGCAGAGAGCGGCAACGCAGGAGGTTATAACACACAGCCTGCACCGGCACCACAGTCGGGGAAAGATGGATTTATGCCTGCAGGAGACGACAGCGAGTTACCGTTTGTATAGGAGGGTGAAGGATGAAACAGTACACATTGAACAGAAAAACATACAAGGACGTTAAGAGAATGGATCATCAGCAGATGGATGCGTTCTGTAAGAATTTATACAAGGCAGGTCATGCGGACGGCATGAAGGATGCGGAAGGTTTGACCGAGGATGAAGTGAGAGAAGTTATCCTGGGTGTGAAGGGCATCGGGCCAAAGAAGGCAGAGGATATTGTGAACGCTCTGACTGCAGCACAGAGAGAAAGGAGTTAGTTGACAAATGGATAAGAGTAAAGTATATTTAGAAGTACCGGAGTTCACTGGCGAAAATGTACCGGTGGCAGTAGCGGCAAGAGTAATGAAAAAGGATCAGCAGTTTATACGCCAGGGCATTATCCTTGGATTTCTGAAATTCGGAGTTGCTTTCAAGAAGGAAGGGAGCAGCCAGTACGATTACTACATTTCCCCGATGAAGTTTTGGGAAGAGACAGGTTTTGTGTATGCCGGAGAGGAATGCTAAATAAGCCGCGAGAAGTGCTGAATAGGTATAAAAATTGATGAATAGGAAACATACAGGCAACAAAAACGCCAGCGGATGCGATAAATACGTGCATTACTGTTTCTGTTGAGGAAGCTGCAAAGGCTGGTAAGTTCTAAAAAAGCTAGTATTTATGCGGTTCCTGGTTCTGCTAGAATGTGCCAAAATTAGTGCGTAAGACACAAATAAGACACAGGTAGAACACAGTCGTAGAACACAAATAATTGCCCCGGGAGATTATATGCTCCCGGGGTTTTTGCTATTATTGTATCAGTTCTATTTCTTCTTTTAATTGATCTAAAGTTCTGTGGGGGACTTTTTCAGTCACATCTTCGATAGAATGACCAACTATCAGCTTTATGATGTACTCATCCATACCAGCATCTTTTGCCAATGTAATAAATGTATGTCTTGTATCGTGAGGACGGTGGGAGAGTTGTAATTTTCCCATGACCTTATTCCAACGGCTTCTGTATTTGTCGTATGTCATGCGCATACCAGACTGACTATCTGGATCATTGAATAAATAATCGGATTCCAATTCTTTAGCCTGATCTATTCGTTTTATGATCAGATCTCTTATTTTTGAATGAATAGGAACGCACCTGTTGCGCCCTGCATCAGTCTTAAGACCGCCGAACATGGTATTATTTTCCAGATCAATATCAGCTATTTTCAAGATAGACAGTTCTTGTGGTCGCCATCCGCTGTATATACCAATTAGAATCATATCAACAACACCATAGTTTATGTTCTTCCAGAGTAGATCTATTTCCTTCGGCGTGAATGGAACATGGATGATCTGAGGCTTTCCACTTTTGATGGCAATACAAGAGATCTGCATAGACTGCTTGATGGACAGATTCGTGAAATAGATGAACCTTTTGAAGCTGGTGGTATACAAGTAGATGCTCCGGGGATGTTTGGAGATCCGGCAGAGGATTGTAATTGCCGGTGCTGCATATTACAGAGAGCAAGATGGGCATTGGATGATGATGAGCTTCAGCGACTGAAAGATCGAGCGGAATACTTCGGGCTGGATAAGACGACAGACTTTGAGGAGTATCAGACGAAGTATTTTAAAGTGTCGTTTCAGATTGAGCATGAAAAAGATATTGCTAATACAAAAAATGGTGATAATATAAAAGATATAATGTTTAAAGCGTCAAAGTCGGATGTCAACATTATTCGAGATGAAAAAGCTGTTGTTGACGCATATTCACAGTTGCCGGATAAAGTGCAGAAAGCGATGGCTGATGTAACCTTTAATATGGGTCAGAATGGCAGTAGTTGTGATGTGAAAAAAGGCGTTATCAACGTTGCCAAAGGTGCTGAGAAAGAGAATATAGACCATGAATTTGGACATCTGATAGAAGAACGTATGCTGGATCCTAAAGTTGTGGAAGAATACATGAAATATTTGACTGAAGGATTAAGCGATGCAGATATTACTTCGGAAATATATGAAAATGATTCAGGTGAAAAATTCAATATTTATATATTGCATGGCGATAAATTTATTAGCGAATATCAAGGCAGGTTATATGTTAGCCGCATATCTGATGCTGTTAATCCGGATGGAAGTATAAAAACTGAATTTTTATTGGAATCCACCTCAGAGCTTTTCAGAGTGTATCAAAAAGATAAAACAATCCTTAGTACATATGAAATCGGGTTAGTAGAGGAGTCTTTAAAATGAATTTAAAAGAAGAATTTTTAAATATTACATCGTATGAAGAATATGATAAACAAAGAGAAAAGTTTGGTACTTTGCCTCGTGATGCAGAATTTTTATCTCATTTAGACAAGTTGTATGGTCCAGGATACGTAGGCGGAGATATAGCCAATGGAGTTATAGAAGAACTATATAAACCCGGCAAAAGACACATAGGAGAAGAATAGAAAATAATGCTAGATGGATTACGAGCACTGTACAGAGATGTATGGTGTTTTTTTTATGCAAAAAATAGGAGGATGAAAGAATGCAGAAGTACATTGGAACAAAACAGATTGAGGCAAGACCGATGACAAGAGGCGACTATAACAATTACAGAGGATGGCAGATTCCAGCGGAAGAAAATCCAGCAGATGAAGGCTATCTCGTAAGATATTCAGATGGATATGAGAGCTGGTCGCCGGAGAAGCAGTTTAACGAAGCATACAGACCATGTGACAACATGACGTTTGGGATTGCTCTTGAAATGTTCAAGAAGGGCTTCAGAGTTGCAAGAAAGGGTTGGAATGGCAAAGGAATGTTTGTTGTATTCCAGAAGGGATATCCTGATGGCATACCATGTAACAAGCAGACCGCAGAAGCCTGGGAAATCAGCGAGGGTGACTTATTCAAGTGTAACCCATATCTGCAGATCAGATGTGTTGATGGTTCACACTCCATGTGGGTGCCGAGTATAAACGATTGTCTTGCTGAAGACTGGGTAATAGTGGAGTAGAAACGGAATAGCAGATAATTCAGACCGTGTTTTTACCATGGTCTTTTTTTATGCCCAAAATCGGCTTAAGGCGGTAAAACTGTGACGATAAAATAACTCAGGCAAGAGTGATAACTGCCATGTGTGGCTACAATTAAAGCCAAGAAAGGATGGAACAATGGAATTAAAGGAACTGTTAGGAGAAGAATTGTACAAACAGATACAGGCGAAGATTGACGAGAAGAACAGCACGGAGGCAGATAAACTCAAGCATGTAAGATACACAGATCTGTCCGAGGGCAAGTACGTCAGCAAGGAGAAACAACGAACATATCACGATGCATCTTCTAAAGTCAATACAAGAATATTAGCAAATGATTCTTCTGGAATAGTGACAGAAGATGGATTACTTGAATTTGGAAACTTATGACGATCTTCGAGTTCTCTGTAAATTCAACAAGATGTGGCATTTTGTCCCATGCCTGACAGATTTCAAATTCATGAATATCTTTCAGAGCTTCTCATATTCGCGAAAAATACAATTTCTTTTATAAGAGAAAAATTTTTTGACAGCACGTAACGTGCAGATTTAATCTGGAAATAGCATCAGAAAGATCATAACAAACGGAAAAGTAAAATTAGAATTTGAATAGGAGACAAATGAAATGCATAGAGAAGTGGAAGATAATACAGTTATATTTACAGCATTTAACAGAAAATTGTTAAGAGATTTAGAAGAACTGAGAAATCTTCTGGTTAGAAATAAACCTGAGAGAGTCATGAAAAAACTGAATGAATTAATTGAAGATACAAAGAGGGACATAACCGAATAATTTGTAGCATGGGAAATGGTTCGCGAAAAAAACATTCTCTTTTATGAAATAAAAAATCATAAAAGCCTTTGACAGCACGTAACGTGCAGATTTAGGCTGAAGGAGGATGTATATGGAACTAATGACTTTAAGAACAATGTGTGAACGATTGAATGTTTCAAGAAGAAGTATTCAATGTTATGAGCAGGCTGGTTTATTGAAGCCTTCGGCAAAAAATAAATATGGTCATTTGCTATATGATGAGCAGGCGTTTCAGAGAGCACAAATGATTCGTTTCTTACAACAGCTTGGGTTTAAACTGGAGGAGGTAAAAGAAATTATAGATGCACCTGATAATGTAAGAAAAGATGCGATGGAAGTACATGTGAGAATGCTTGAATGTGAAACAGAAAAAATGACGGAACTTATTCAACAGGCGAGAGTTTATATTAATAGCATTAATGGAAAATCTGAAAATGGAGGGAAGACAAATGAGAAGTAAAAAGAAAATTATAATCACAACATTTATTGGGGCAATCATGTTGCTAGCAGGTTGTCACAGTGTAAGAACAGATCAAGAGCAAAAAGATAATAAAAAAACAGACTCTGAAACTGTAAAAATTGAGGATATTGATTGGAATGTAGGAGAAGGAATAATAGATGGAGACAGACATATTGTGATGAATTATGTAAACAATTCAAAGTTGGACATTGTTTATTTCGGCCTGGGCTATACTGAAAAAGAGGGAATAACGGAAGAAGAAAAACAAAAGTTTTATTCGGACATAGAGAAGAAATTTAATTTGAGTGATGACGATATGATTAAAATAAAAGAAGAAACAATTGGAATGAATACAAGTGTAGAAAGATTGGTGAAAGAAGGAGATGAAGTATCTAATGTACCATGTCACTATTTTTCTGGAATTTATTATTTAAAGGATAAAGCACATCTGGAACTTATGCAGCCGGATATTGCAACAATAGAATTCGTAAGTAATGGTAGATTATATACAGAATATTATGATTTCAAATCACAGAAATACTCCTTGGAATCTGATAGTGAAGAGGCCGTACAATGGACAGAAAAAGAGATTGGAACAGAGATTGATAAGCCGGAAGCAGAAGTTATAAAAGTAACATTAGATCTGGATGATTATCTATGCTTTGATGTGTATGGAGTATCAGAGTCACAATTTGAGGAATATATGGATTTATGCAAGGAAAGGGGATATACAAAGGACGCAGATAAAGATGAGGATTATTACGATGCGGAGCGGGATGATGGATATAGTGTTTCTATAGATTATGATCAGACAGATTGTATTATGGATGTTTCTGTTAGTAAGTAAATTTATTTATGATAGGCATAGCCGGATGGTATATTATGCAAACAAATATACCGTTCGGCTATAGTTTATTTGTTTCGTGTAAAAGCCGATATGAGAACATTTCAGGTTTTGCTTAAATGTTAAAAAATGAAGCCTTGGCAAATAAACGAACGTTTACTAAAATAAAAGTGTAAACGGTCGTTTATTTTTTGCCCGGAGGTTATTAGTATGAGTAATAGAAAAGAAGAAATATTAATTGCGGCACTTAATCTTTTCGCCAGGGATGGTTACGACGCTGTCTCAGTCAGCCAGATAGCAGGAGAACTTGGTATGACAAAGGGAGATTATACCATCATTATAAGAGCAAAAAAGATATTTTTAACTGTATTGTGGAGCGGATGAAGCAACAGGATAGTGAGCAGGCATCAGATCATGATATGCCGGAGGATGATAAAGAGAGAATGCCTGAAAAGTATGAGACGGTGTCATTGGATGATTTTGTAAAATATAATATCATGAAGGAAATATTGATTTTTATGGTAAGAGTGGTTTCAGACAGGCAAGCGAGTATGGTATCCGTTATCACGGATTGCCGGAGGGGGAAGATGCATCATTTTTTTTGTGTAAAGAATTGATACCAGGGTTTCTGGATGGGATTACAGGGGAATATGCAACACCGGAGGGCTATCTGGTTGACGAGCAGGAAGTGGAAGAGTTTGATAGGCAGTTAACGATGTTCTTTTCTATTTTTAAATAATAGCTGTTGACAAGTAACCGATAGGTAACTATAATAAAGTGGCCAAAAGGTAACCGATTGATGAGGCTGATTTAGGAGACAAGTGTGGAGATTAAAGAAAAGAATACAAAGAACAAAATACTGGAAGAAGCTTTAAAATTATTTGCACAGAGCGGATATATGGGAACATCCATGAATGATATTGCTTCAAAGCTTGGAGTAACCAAGGCTGCATTGTATAAGCATTATAAAAGCAAGCAGGAGATATTGGACAGTATTATTGATAAAATGAATGAACTGGATATGGAGAGAGTAAAGCGGTATGAAATGCCGGAGGGCGATCTGGAAAAGGTTGTGGCCGAGTATAAAGAAACAGCATTTGATAAAATTAAGCAGTTTACAAAGGTGCAGTTTCTTCACTGGACAGAGGAAGAGTTTTCATCCTGTTTCCGTAAGATGCTGACATTGGAACAGTACAGGGAGCCGCAGATGGCACAGTTATATCAGAATTATCTTGCAGGTGGACCGTTAACTTATATAGAAGCTTTGTTCTCGGATATGCTGGGGGATACAAGAAAAGCCAGACAGACAGCACTTGATTTTTATGGGCCTATTTTTTTGCTTTACAGCATATATGATGGAGTAGATGACAAGAGTCGGGTGATAAGGCTTCTGGAAAATCACATGGATCATTTTCTACAGGAAATGCAGGAAAATATATCAAACTAAAATGTCCGGTGGTGTGATGCTGAAGGTTGCAGTTATGGAGATTTCGAGAATTATACAGATATTTTCGACAACAGGAGGAAGAAAATGAAAGATAAAATTTTCCCTAGGACATTCGATAAACAGATCGTTTATCTGAAAAATGTAATAAATACCCCTGATATAGAGGTAGGGGATTATACAATGTACAACGATTTTGTACATGATCCGATTGATTTTGAAAAAAATAATGTTTTGTATCATTATCCTGTTAATAAGGATAAGCTAAAAATTGGAAAATTCTGTTCTATTGCATGTGGAGCAAAATTTTTATTTACCAGTGCAAATCACGCAATGGAATCGTTATCTACGTATTCGTTTCCTATTTTCTTTGAAGAATGGGGGTTGGATGCAAAGAATATATGCGATGCATGGGATAATAAGGGTGATATTGTAATTGGAAATGATGTGTGGATTGGATATGAAGCAGTTATTTTGTCTGGTGTAACAATCGGTGATGGCGCAATTATAGGCACTCGTGCAGTGGTAACAAAAGATGTGCCTTCATATACGGTAGTTGGAGGAGTGCCGGCAAAGCCAATCCGTAAACGATTTGATGAAGAAACAATTCAGAAACTTGAAGAAATCAGATGGTGGGACTGGGAAGAAGAACGAATTAAAAAGAATATTCAGGCAATACAGTCTGGTGATATAAGTATGTTAGAGCGTATGAATTAGAAATAAAAACATGACTTTAATAAAGGATATATACCATTTTAATTACAAAAGAGGTGAATGTAGACATGAGTACATTTGAACATGATCTTACAAAAGGAAATATCTGGAAGCAGCTTGTATGGTTTGCTGTGCCGTTTTTTATCAGTAATTTGATCCAGTCCTTATACAGCCTGATCGATCTGATCATATTAGGACATTTTGGCGGAACAAATTCCATATCGGCAGCTAATATCGGAGGCCAGGTGCTTGTGATCCTGACAAATCTTGCCGCGGGACTGTCAGGCGGAGGAACTGTGATGCTTGGAAATTATCTTGGATCAAAACGTAAGGATAAGATTAATGGAGCGATCAGTACATTATTCATAACATTGACAGTTATGGCAGCAGTATTTATGGTACTGTTATTTATGTTAAAACAGCCATTACTTCGATTACTTGATACACCTGAAGAGGCATTTTCACAGGCAGAACAGTATTTGTTTATTTGCACTTTGGGCCTATTATTTATTTATGGTTATAATGCATTAAGTGCAATTATGCGTGGACTTGGTGACAGCCGGACACCGATGATCTTTGTTATGATTGCATGTGTGATCAACATTATTTTGGATCTGGTGCTGGTTGCCGGATGTCATTTAGGAGCCGGTGGTGCTGCTGTTGCAACTGTATTTGCACAGGGCTGTTCGATGTTATTTTGTATAATATATTTAAAACATCATGATTTTATGTTTGATTTCAAACCATCTTCTTTTCATTTTATAAAAGAGGAATTCCACACTCTGCTTCGTACCGGATTGCCGCTTAGTATTCAAATGGTTGGTACAAATTTTTCGTTTTTGATCTTGACTACATTCATTAACAGGGCGGGTGGTGTAGCAGCATCGGCTGCAGCAGGAATAGTAAATAACTTTAATGGATTTGCAATTCTTCCGGAAGCAGCGATCAGCTCGGCTGCATCAGCCATGATCGCACAGAATATGGGCACGAAAGATGTGAAACGATCATCAAAGACTATGCACTGTTGTCTGGTTCTCTGTATTGGTGTGTCTTTGGTCGTGTTTACGTTGATGCATATATTCCCGGAGCAGATATTTCATCTGTTTGGCGTAAAAGAAGATGTCCTGGTCTATGGTATGCCGTATATCTTTGCTTTTTCGTTTGAATATGTGGGACTTCCATTTATCATGTCATTTAATACGGTTTCAACCGCAACTGGAAATGGATGGATTACGCTGGTTACAAATATGATATCTGCATTTATCGTTCGTATTCCGTTAGCATATGTTCTGGCATTTCTTTGTGAACTTGGTGTAAGAGGAATTGCGATATCTATACCGATCGCAACAGCCGTTGGAGCTATAATATCATTTTTATTTTACAAAGCCGGAATTTGGAAAAAACACATTCTGTTATAAAAGGATTTATATGCCATATCTGAAAAATTGAGTATAATATTTCTATCCGGGCAGTACAGATATAGAATGTACCTATCCCCGGCATAGAACGAAGGTTGTAGTATGTCAGTTTGAATATGGAGCGGAAAATGGCATTTTCAGAAAATACAAAAACAGAAATTCAGATACGAAAATTTAAGGCAAAGACAATACTGCTGTTTTTTATTGTGATCACGATAACAGTAGGGGTTGTTTCATTTATAATAACAAGAAAATCTTGAAAAATAAGGTTGTTAACCTGGTTGCACAAGGAAATAGGCAGCAGATTAATAATGTGAACAGCTATCTTGGAAAGATAGAAGATACGGCGGCATTGTTATTCTCTGATGAGCTATATTATGAGTTCGATGCAACGGCGCCGGCTCTCGATACATTTGAAAAGCTTCAGACCGAGAAGACGATCAAGAACCGACTGGATGATTTGGGTATTCTGGAGAATTTCTCTGACTTTGGAATCGTGTATGCAGATGATTCTACGATTGGCTGGATATCGAATACAACGATACAGTTATTTCCAAATGGAGGGTTATTCGCTTATCTTGATAATAATATCAATATTACCAGTTGATCGGAGATGAAAATCTGATCGTGCAGGGAAAATGTGAGAATAACTGGAGAGTCATTTGCGCAGCTCCTGTTAAGGTTATTTTTTCAGAAGACCTTCAGGATACAGAGAAGGGAATACCGATCAGTGATGCAGCCAGAAATGTTCTGGATGAAGAAGGTAAGCTTGTTGGTTATGAGAAGCTTGCTGATGATAAGAGAGAACAGAATACAGATCGGTTGGAAATTTTGCCGCCGATATTTGAGAAGGAAAATATCTACGATTCCTTTAAAACGAATGCTGACTATTATCTGTATGGTAAAAAGTCCAAAGAAGAAGTTGTGGATGCAATCGTAGAGTCCTTTTATAAATAAGTGTCAGATGATTCCTATCTTGTATCTCATCCTACAAAATGATAGAATAGACAACTGAAAACGATAACCTGCTGATTAGCAGAGATAACATGGAGGATAAATCATGGCATCATGGAGAGATAATATTCGTCAGGTTGAACCATATGTACCTGGTGAGCAGCCAAAGAATACAAATGTGATCAAATTAAATACAAATGAGAATCCGTATGGACCGTCTCCAAGAGTAAAAGCGGTTCAGGATAATGAGGATCTGTTACGGTTATATCCGGATCCGACGGCAAGCGTACTGGTGGACGCACTGGCGGAGTATCATGGTGTGGATGCATCACAGGTATTTGTAGGTGTAGGTTCCGATGATGTACTTGCAATGTCATTTTTGACCTTCTTTAATTCGGATAAACCGATTCTGTTTCCGGATATCACATATTCTTTTTATGATGTATGGGCAGAACTGTTCCGGATTCCATATAAGCAGATGCCACTTGATGAGAACTTCCGCCTGAAGATAGATGATTATAAGGGCGAAAACGGTGGAATCGTATTCCCGAATCCAAACGCACCGACCGGTATCTACGAATCGTTGGATCATGTAGAGGAGATCATAAAGAACAATCCGGACGTGATCGTGATCGTAGATGAGGCATATATTGATTTTGGAGGAGAAACAGCACTTCCACTGATCGACAAATACGACAATCTTGTGGTAGTCAGAACCTTTTCAAAATCACGTTCTATGGCGGGACTTCGAATCGGTTATGCGATCAGCAACCCTGAACTGATCAAAGCCTTAAATGATGTGAAATACTCCTATAATTCATATACGATGAACCGTCCGTCTCTGGTGCTCGGTGTAGAATCCATTCATGATGATGCATATTTCAGGGAGAAGGTTGGACAGATCATTGCAACCAGAGAAAGATTTGTGAAAGAGATCGCAGAGCTTGGATTTACCTGTCTGCCATCATCTGCAAACTTTGTATTTGCAACACATGAGAGTATTCCTGCAAAGAAGATCTTTGCTGCGGCAAAAGAGAATAATATCTATGTGCGTTATTTTGATAAGCCAAGGATTGACAATTATCTGAGAATCTCGATTGGAACTGACGCAGAGATGGACGCATTTGTTGCATTCTTAAAGGGATATGTAGAGACAAAGCAGAATTAAAATTTACAATGACTGAAAATTAAAAGTAATTATAGTATAAAGCTAATAAATAAGCCAAAAGAAAGATTTGTTTTTCATAAAAATATCAGAAAACAGATTTGATTTTGGCTTATTTTTTTCGCGCAGTTATGCACGTTGCGTAGATGTATGTGTTAATATAGCACAAATGACTCAAAATAGCACACGCAAAATGTTGACTTTAATCTAATCTCTTTTTATTATGGGAGTCAGAAATATTTCAGACAAAAATCCGGATTTTATCAATTTTCGAAACGTTTCAATATAAGTTACGAAGGAGAGATAAAATGAATTTTGAGGAATTTACAGAAACTATAAGAACAGGGTTGGTTCAGGTATTTGAGATGAATGATATGGACATAACCGTGAATAAAATAGTAAAGAATAATGGAATTATGCTGACGGGAATTAATATAAGACAGGCACATACGATGGTGGCACCTACGATTTATATCAATGATTTTTACAGAGAAGATGTGGATAAAAAGGAGATTGACAACATTGTACTGAAGATCAAACGAATCTATCAGGGAAGATGCAAGGAGAATCCGGTCGGGGAAGAGGTGAAAAATTATTTGGATTTTGACTGGGTAAGTGAGAGAATCTTTTATACCTTGATAAACCATTCTATGAATGAAGAAATGCTGCAGAATGTCCCATATCTGCCATTCTATGATCTGGCGATTGTATTCCGTTGTGTTTTCCATATCGGTCAAAATGGGATTGCGTCATCGGTAGTATCCGAGGATGATATGAAACGATGGGGGGTAGATACGAAATTGTTGTATCAGTTGGCAGCAAAGAATACGCCACGACTTTTCCCTCCTGTAATGGATAAGATTACTCGTTATCTGAAGGTTCATGCAAACGTGCCGGATTCCTTATTAGAAGATTTCCCGCAGGACGATGATAAACTCTATGTGCTGTCTAATTCGTTTGGGATCAACGGAGCAGCGGCGCTTTTATATGAAGGTCTGCTTGCGGATTGTGCAGATCTGGTTGGGGAGGATATATATGTATTGCCATCCAGTATTCATGAAACGATATTTGCAGGGGTGTCTATAGTAGATGATCCTGAGTTGCTGACCGAGATTGTTCAGGAGGCAAACGACAAAGTTATCAGCCAGTCGGATATATTATCCTATAATGCATATCGGTACAGTAGAAAGGCGAAAAGGCTAATGATGATCCGGTCGGAACAGGAAACAGTTCCGGTATAGATCTCAAAGTATAAAGGTACATTGAAAAATAAATAACAAAAGAACTAACAGCACGGACGGATGATTCTCTGTATTGACAAAAGAAAGAGCATGACATAGAATTAAAAGGTGTATTGGGTGTAAATTTATGTGTTGAGAGGAGAACGGTGTGGCTGAAAATTATGTATCAAGGAGAGATAAAATTGTTGCATCGGCAGTCGAATTGATCGGCGATCTAGGGTTGAATGCTCTGACAACGAAAAATCTGGCTCGTAAAGAAAATATATCCGAAACCCTAATTTATAAGTATTTCGGGGGCATAGATGAAGTACTTACAGAAGTAGTTCTGCAGTATGCTGCATTTGATAAAAATATTCAGATGACGGTAGTAAAGCAGAGTGGCTCAAATATGGATAAGTTAAGGTTTTATGCAGATACATATGCTACATACTATGATAATTATATCGGTATGGGAGCAATCATGTTGCATTATGAGGAATTATTACATTTAAGTGAGACACGGGAGATTATCTCAGAATGTATACTGAAAAGGAACGAATTTGTCTGTAAGCTTTTTGAAGATGCTATAGCAGAGAGAGAGATTCGGGCTGTATTTACCCCGAGAGAACTGACATTGATGTTTAATGGTATATTTACTGAAGGCTTACTGGAGCGAAGAACAAAGTATTCGAAGAAAACATTTCGTGTGGAAGTGAAGGAAATGTTGAACCAGATTGAAAAGATGCTGAAATTCTAGTATAGGAGGAAGTTTGTCATGAGAATTTTAATTGCTGAGGACGATGTTGCAAATGCAAAGTTTTTATCAAAATATTTAAGCAAATTCGGAGAGGTTGTTATTACACCGGATGGAATTGCAGCTGTGGATGAGTTTGTAAAACACCTGGAAAAAGGCGAAAACTTCGAACTTGTATGTCTGGATATTATGATGCCAAAGATTGATGGTTATAAAGTACTTGCATCGATTCGAAATGCTGAGAGAAAGCACGGGGTATCCAGAATGCTACGTTCCAAGGTAATAATGACCAGTGCTTTGGATGAAACAAGTTTTGACAGCAATCAGGCAAGTGATGATTATGATGAATACATCTGTAAGCCGATTGATATTATGAAGTTAAATGATATTCTTAAGAAATTGGATGTAATTTAGGACAGATAGATGGATTTGTTTGATTATATGAGAGAGAATCAGAAGGATGATGATTCTCCACTGGCAAAGAGAATGCGCCCGGAAAATCTGGACGAAGTAATTGGACAGGAACATATCATAGGTAAGAATAAATTGTTATATCGTGCGATCAAGGCGGATAAGTTGGGCTCATTGATCTTTTATGGACCTCCGGGAACAGGAAAGACAACACTTGCTATGGTGATCGCGCATACGACAAAAGCGGATTTCAAACAGATCAATGCGACAACTTCCGGTAAAAAGGATATGGAGCAGATCATCGAGGAAGCAAAGAATACGAAAGCTATGTATGGCAGGCGTACGATTCTGTTTATCGATGAGATTCACAGGTTTAATAAATCGCAGCAGGATTATCTGTTGCCGTTTGTTGAAGATGGAACGATCATATTGATCGGTGCCACAACGGAGAATCCATATTTTGAAGTGAATGGAGCTTTGATTTCGAGGTCGAATATATTCGAGCTAAAGCCGTTATCAAAAGAGAACATTAAAGACATTATCTTAAAGGCTGTTTATGACCAGAAGGGCATGGGAGCCTTTAATGTATGTATAGATGATGATGCGGTAGAGTTCTTAAGTGATATGTCGGAGGGAGACGCCAGAAGTGCATTAAATGCAGTGGAACTTGGCGTGCTTTCTTCAGAGCCGGCAGCGGACGGCAGGATTCATATAACTCTGGCAGTAGCAGAGGAATGTATTCAGCGGCGGGCACTTCGGTATGATAAAGACGGAGATAATCATTATGACATTATATCAGCATTTATAAAAAGCATGCGTGGATCAGATCCGGATGCAGCTGTTTTCTATCTGGCTAAGATGCTTTACGGTGGTGAGAGTATCACGTTTATTGCCAGGAGAATTATGATTTGTGCCTGTGAGGATGTTGGAAATGCAGATCCGAATGCAATCTGTGTTGCAACGGCATGTGCGCAGGCAGTGGAACGGGTTGGTATGCCGGAGGCACAGATCATACTGGCACATGCAGCTATATATGTGGCGTGTGCTCCAAAGAGCAATGCTATTGTGAATGCGATCTTTTCTGCGAAGGATGTCGTAGAACATGAACAGTCGGGGCAGGTTCCGGTCTATCTTCGAGATGCACATTATGGCGGAGCGAAGAAGCTTGGACATACAGGTTATAAATATGCACATGATTATCCCAATCATTATGTAAAACAGCAGTATCTGCCGGATGAGATTGCGGACAGGCAGTTTTATGAGCCGTCGGATAACGGATATGAGCAGAATATAAAACAATATTTTAAGAAGATAAAGGAAGGACTTTAATGGAGATAATAAAGCGGATAGCAGCTTTTCTTATGATCCTAGTGATCTTAGGACTGGTTGTTTGGGCGTTTATCCTTGGGATAACAGGAAGTGAATATTTTTCGGCAGCATTGTTTCTGTGTATTCTGGTACCGGTACTATTTTATGGAATCAGTCTGGTCACAAGGCTGCTTACAGCAAAAGGAAAAGAACTTGCGGATCAGACCGGGTCAGACGTCGAAACAGAAAAGAATAATGTTGAAAAATAAGGTATAATCTGATATACTCTATAAAGTTTTAAAAATTGAAACGAGGTATGTAACATGAGTTTATTATCACAGTGGCGCGAATATGCGTATGGTTTTGATGACAGAACACCGGAAGGAAAGCAATTCTGGTTTGATTATTTTCAGGCTGAAAAAGGAATCTATGAAACAATTCTTGCAACACCAAAGGCAGATCCTGTGAAAGGAACTGTGAAAGAACTTGCAGAGAAGTATAATGTCAGCATTCAGACAATGATCGGTTTTCTGGATGGAATTGATGACAGTTTGATCACATCTAACAATCTGGATGATGTAACAGAGGATTCAGAAGTAATACTGGGTATTGATTATGAGAAACTGTATATGAATATGGTTGGGTGTAATGCAGAATGGTTATATACATTACCTGCATGGGATAAGATCTTTACAAAAGAAAAGCGAGACGAGCTTTATAAAAAAGAGAAGACATCCAGAACACTTGTAAAACCTCCAAAGGTTGGAAGAAATGATCCATGTCCATGTGGTAGCGGTAAGAAGTATAAGAAGTGCTGCGGTAGATAATCAGTTACAGGGTAACTATAGCAGAATTCAATAACAGGGAAAGACAAAGAGAACAGACAGATGGTGGTATCCGTCCTGTTCTCTTTTCAGTTGAAGGGAAGAAACAATTGGAAAAGAAACAGCAATTCAGCAAAGAACAAACAGATGCGATCCGGTATGAAGATGGACCTATGCTGGTCCTGGCGGGACCCGGAAGCGGCAAAACAACCGTAATTACGTATCGTGTGAAATATATGCTGGAGCAGACAGGTATAAACGGGAATCAGATTCTGGTGATAACATTTACAAAAGCTGCAGCAAATGAAATGAGGACACGATTTGAGAAAATAAGTGGTTATTCCGATGGAGTTACATTTGGAACATTTCATTCTGTGTTTTTCATGATCCTACGTCATGCTTACGGATATAATAGTAGCAATATTATACTCGAATCAGAGAAGTATCAGATCATAAATGGAATCATTGAAAAGCATAATATGGAATATAACGGACAGGATGATTTTGCAAAGAATGTGATAGCAGAGATTGGCTTGGTAAAAAGTGAGATGAAACCGGTGGAACAGTACCATTCAGTGAATATGAAGGCAGATGATTTTCAAATCACTTACCGGGAATATGATGAGATCCTGCGTGCAAACAATAAAATCGATTTTGATGATATGCTTGTATTTACATATGAATTGCTTCGTGACAGATCGGATATTCGGGAAATGTGGCAGCAGAGATTTCAATATATTCTGATCGATGAGTTTCAGGATATCAATTGGATACAGTACCAAACCGTAAAACTTCTGCTTGGAAAGAAACAGAATATATTTGCTGTAGGGGATGATGATCAGTCAGTCTATGGGTTCCGTGGAGCGGATACAAAGCTTATGCTTGGATTTCCAAATGAATTTCCGGGAACAAGGCTGGTATATCTGAATACAAATTACAGATGCAGCAGTGCCATTGTAGAATCTGCTTGTCGTATTATAAAGAATAATAAGGAAAGATATAAAAAGGCAATTCATTCGGCATTTGAAAAAAGTCAGTGTGAACGGGTTCATGTGATCGAGGTGGATGGAATGAGACAGGAAACAGACGGGATTGTACAGAAAATTCGGAAGATGAATCAAAACGGAATCCCGTATTCGAATATTGCTGTACTTTACAGGACAAATTCTGAACCATCAGGACTTGCAATGAAGCTGATGCAGAGTAATATCCCTTTTCGTGTGAAGGATAGTATACCTGATCTGATGTCACATTTCGTAGTTGTGAATATTCTTGATTATATAAAGGCAGCACTTGGAAACAGGGAACGAGCTTTGTTTTTACGAATTATAAATCGTCCGAATCGATACGTAAGCCGGGAAAGTCTGGAGACTGATCCGGTTGATACGGAACGGATGAAAGAATTCTATAGGGATAATAACAGGCTGGTACAGAATCTGGTAACACTGGAAGCAGATCTCAGAAGAATCGCAGAATTAAAGCCATATGCAGCGGTTAATTATATCAGAAAAGCAGTTGGGTATGACGAGTATTTGAAGGAATATGCCTCATACAGAGGGATTAATCCGCAGGAGTATATGGATATTGCGGATGAATTTCAGGAAATGGCACGGGATGCGGATTCTTTTATTGAATGGTTTAATTTTTTAAATGAATACAGGATAAAGCTTAAGGAACAGATGAAGACGACGGATCACACCAGGGATGCAGTTGTACTTGCTACGATGCATGGGGCAAAAGGTCTGGAATTTGATCAGGTATTTATCATGAATGCGGTAGAGGGGATGACCCCTCATAAGAAGTCGGTTGCGGATGCTGAATTAGAAGAAGAGCGTAGGATGTTCTATGTTGCAGTTACCAGAGCACGGTACGGATTATATATCTATGTACCTAAGGTGGTTTATGGAAAGACAGCCCGGATATCGCGTTTTGTCACAGAGATGGTAGTTGATCATGATATGCTGCAGATTGGAAATAAAATCATCCACAAACGATATGGCAGAGGTGTCATAACATTTGTGGATGATAAAAAAATTTGTGTTTATTTTGAGAAAGACCAGATCACAAAAACATTAAGTATTGAATATACGATTAAAAATAATCTGGTTACCATGTCTGAAGATGACTAATCATCTTCAGACATGGAATTGAATTCCATTTCGTCTAAGATTTCATCAAAAGCATCTGCGACAATATCAAATTCTTCTTCGTCCTCGATCGGTTCTAAGGTGAACTCGTCATTTGGAAGCTCGATATAGCGGTATACAAGGACTTCGTCATCATCGTAGCCTTCCGGTGCTTCTATAGGAAGCAAAGCAATATAAGAGGTATCTTCAACATCGAAGGTTGCAACAATCTCACATTCGAGCTTTGTTCCGTCATCAAGTTCAAGGGACATCATTTCGATGTCATCTAATTCTTCATCATTCTGTTTTGACATGTTTGATCTCCTTATCAAATAAAATTACCGGTAACTTTATGATATGTTGTTATCATTTAAAATCATATTGACCGGATAATTCCATGATAATGGAAAAATAACAAAAAGTCTACATCCAAATTTTTATAAAGCAATAAAATGCAGGTGCTTTATTCATTGAATTATATGTATAAATATGATAAAATTAATATTATTTTGGAGTTATTCCATGGGAGGAAATTAGAGAAGATGAAGAAAGTTGCTTATATTGCTTCAGAGTGTGTGCCATTTATCAAAACGGGTGGTCTGGCGGATGTTGTAGGAACACTTCCAAAAATATTTGACAGAAATGAATATGATGTTCGGGTTATTATGCCAAACTATCTTTGTATTCCAAATAAATACAGAGAAAAGATGCAGTATCTGACTCATTTCTATATGGATATCGGATACAAGAATGATTATGTTGGGGTTATGTATCTGGAGTACGAAGGAGTAAAAGTATATTTCATTGACAATGAATATTATTTTAATGGCTTCACTCCATATGGAGATGTAAAGTGGGATATTGAAAAGTTCAGCTTCTTTTCAAAGGCAGCGTTATGTATCCTGCCGGCAGTTGGATTTCAGCCGGATATCCTGCACTGCCATGACTGGCAGGCGGGTCTGGTTCCGGTATATTTGAAAACATTATTTGCCGGGAATCCGTTTTTCAGTGGAATGAAGTCGGTTATGACGATTCATAATTTACAGTTTCAGGGTAAATGGGATATCGATACGATCAAGGCGGATTCCGGTCTTCCAGATTATGTATTTACACCGGATAAGCTGGAAGTCAGAAAAGATGCAAGTATGTTAAAGGGTGGTCTTGTATATGCAGACAAGATCACAACTGTAAGTAACACATATGCCAGAGAGATTCAGACACCATATTACGGTGAAGGCTTGGATGGACTTCTGAGTGCAAGATGGCAGTCACTCTGGGGAATTGTAAACGGAATTGATTATGATGTATGGAATCCGGCAACAGATCCACAGGTATATAAGAATTACAGTGTAGATAACTTCCGTGAACTGAAAAAGATCAATAAGGTTGAACTTCAGAAGGAATGTGGACTTCCACAGGATGATAAGCAGTTTGTGATCGGTATCATATCCAGACTGACAGACCAGAAGGGACTGGATCTGGTTGATCGCATTATGAATGATATTTGTTGCGATGGTGTCCAGTTTATCGTTCTCGGAACCGGAGATAGCAGATATGAAGATATGTTCCGTTATTATCAGGGCATTCATCCGGCAAAGGTTTCAGCGAATATTTATTATTCGGATGAAAGATCTCATAAGATGTATGCTGGCTGTGATGTTATGCTTGTTCCATCCAGATTTGAGCCATGTGGTCTGACCCAGTTAATGGCACTTCGTTATGGAACAGTTCCGATCGTAAGAGAGACAGGAGGACTTAAGGACACGGTAGAACCATACAATCAGTTTGAGAATACAGGAACAGGTTTCTCATTTGCAAATTATAATGCATATGAGTTGCTTGATGCGATCAACTATGCAAAGGAAGTTTATTATAATAATAAAGACGCATGGTATGGTATTCAGGAGCGTGGCATGAGAATGGATTACTCATGGTATAATTCAGCAAAGATCTATAATGATCTGTATAATTCATTATAAAATGAACGAACAAACTTATTTTTCATAAATGAAAAATCAGGCAGAAGATGTTGCGATACATTTTCTGCCTTTTTACCGCAGAACGGAGAGACAAGCTGCGTGAATATGAAAATATGCGGATCTGCGCAGGAAAGGTGGTTTCATATGGCTTTTGACGGAGTTGTAATATCAAATGTTGTAAGTGATCTGAAAAAGAAATTAGTGGATGGAAGGATCTATAAGATCTATCAGCCGGAAAATGATGAACTGAATATTATTATAAAAAACAACAGGGAGAATTACCGCTTACTGTTATCTGCAGATGCAAGTCTACCTCTGATCTATCTGCTGCAGGTGCCGAAGGAGAATCCGATGACAGCTCCGAATTTCTGTATGCTGCTTCGTAAGCATATCGGAAATGGCAGAATCGTAGATGTCTGCCAGCCGGGTTTTGAACGTATCGTGGAATTCACGATCGAGCATCTTGATGAGATGGGAGATCTGTGCAGAAAGAAACTTATCATAGAGATCATGGGTAAGCACAGTAATATTATCTTCACGGATGCGGATGGAATGATCATTGACAGTATCAAACATATATCCCATCTGGTAAGCTCGGTAAGAGAGGTACTTCCGGGTAAAGCGTATGTATATCCGCCGTCCGGTGATAAGCGTCCCCCATATGATGCAGACCGGGATTATTTTATATCTACGGTATATACAAAACCAGTAACTGTCACAAAGGCAATTTATTCCTCTGTTACAGGTATTTCACCGCTGATCGCAAATGAGCTTTGTTATCGCGCGGGGATTGATGGCGGACAGTCAACAGCAGCGTTAACGGATATTCAGAAAGAGAAGCTGTATCAGGAATTTGAGAAACTGTTTTCCGATATAAATACAGAAAACTATGTGCCGAATATTGTATATGACGGGTATGTTCCGGTTGAATTTTCATCGGTAAGACTCAGTATGTATCAGGACTATCAGGCAGAAGATAAGGATGAAATTTCAAAGGTTTTAGATGAGTATTACTTTAAGAAGAGCAAGGTAACAAGGATCCGGCAGAAGTCGGCAGACCTGCGGAAGATCATCTCAACTGCGATCGAAAGAACCAGCAAGAAATATGATCTGCAGTTAAAGCAGATGAAGGATACCGAAGACCGGGAGAAATATAAGGTATATGGTGAGCTGATCAATACCTATGGATATGGAGTGGAGCAGGGAGCAAAGAGCTTCCATGCACTGAATTATTATACGAATGAAGAAATTGAGATTCCACTCGATCCAACGATATCGGTGCTTGAAAATGCCAAACGATATTTTGCAAAGTACAATAAACAGAAGAGGACGTATGAAGCATTAGAAAAGCTGATTGTTGAGACGGGACATGAGCTGGAATATCTTCAGTCGGTTCAGGCATTTATCGATATGACTCTGGATGAGAATGCATTGGCACAAGTGAAAGAGGAGCTTATGATAAGCGGATATATTAAAGGCAGATACGGAAAAAAGGGGGACAAGCATACGAATAAGAGTAAACCGTATCATTACATTTCGTCTGACGGCTTTCATATGTATGTCGGAAAGAACAATCTGCAGAATGATGAACTGACCTTCAAGTTTGCAAATGGTGGAGATATGTGGTTCCATGCCAAGAAGATGCCCGGATCACATGTGATCGTACGGATGGAGGGAGCGGAAGAACTTCCGGACCAGACTTATGAAGAGGCGGCAAGGCTTGCGGCATATTATTCCTCCGGCAGAGAAAACCCAAAGGTGGAGATCGACTATACAAAAAGGATGAATCTGAAAAAACCGGCAGGGGCAAAACCCGGATTTGTAATTTATCATACAAACTATTCTATGATAGCCGAGCCGACGATACACGGAATAGAAGAGGTAATCAGATAAAATATTTGATTTTTTATAGTGGTTGAAGTATAATATAGTATCCATTGTTTTAAGGAGAATGTGATTTTATGATTAAGAGTATGACAGGCTTTGGAAGAAGCGAAGTTGTTTCCGGAGCCCGTAAGATAGTTGTGGAGATTAAGGCTGTTAATCACAGGTTTTGCGAGATCAATGTAAAAACACCAAAGAAACTGAGTTTTTTTGAAACAACTATAAGAGCATATTTAAAGAAGTATATAGAACGTGGTAAGGTAGATGTCTTTATCACTTATGAAGATCTGACCGAGACAAATGTCTCAGTAAAATATAATAAGGAGCTGGCAGAGGAATATGTTGGCTATATGAATCAGATGGCAGCAGATTTCAATCTTACAAATGATATCAGTCCATCGGTTATATGCAGACTTCCGGAGATTTTTGTTCTGGAAGAGCAGACAGTAGATGAAGATGAGTTATGGAGCCTGATACAGGGTGCACTTGACGAGGCGGCTGATAAGTTTGTGAAGTCAAGAATGGTGGAAGGTGAGAACCTGAAGGTTAATCTGTTGGAGAAGCTTGATAATATGACGGCTGCAGTTGATTATATCGAAGAAGTTTCTCCGGAGCTAATAACAGCATACAGACAGAAGCTGATCGATAAGATTTCAGAACTGGTTGACAGTTCAGTTATTGATGAGAATCGTATTGCGACTGAGGTAGTTATATATGCGGACAAGATATGTGTAGATGAGGAAACGGTTCGATTAAAGAGCCACATTGACAGCACCAGAAAGATACTGGAGGCAGGCGGAAGTGTCGGAAGAAAGCTCGATTTTATTGCACAGGAGATGAACAGAGAGGCGAATACGATCCTTTCCAAGGCGAATTCTCTTGATGTATCGAACCGGGCGATCGAATTAAAAACAGATATCGAAAAAGTCAGAGAACAGATACAGAATTTGGAGTAAAAAAGATGGGAAACAGAGGTTCGTTAATTGTAATTTCGGGTTTTTCGGGAGTTGGAAAAGGAACGGTCGTAAAAAGACTGGTATCTGATTACGGATATGAATTATCTATATCAGCAACAACAAGAAGTCCACGTGCCGGTGAAGAACATGGAAGAGAATATTTCTTTATGGACAAGAGTGAGTTTGAGAATCTGATCGATTACGGTGGATTTATCGAGTGGACACAGTATGTTGAGAATTATTATGGAACACCGAGAAAGTTTGTAGAAGAAAGTCTGGATCAGGGTAAGAACATTATTCTTGAGATAGAAGTTATGGGTGCTATGAAGATTAAAGAACAGTACCCGGATGCATTGCTGATTTTTATCAGTGCGCCAAGCATAGACAGTCTGCGCGACAGATTGCGTGGAAGAGGTACAGAAGCAGAAGATGTGATACTGAAGCGCTTAAAGAAGGCAACAGAAGAATCAGCAGACATGGATAAATATGACTACATTGTTATCAATGATGATCTGGAGGAGTGCATACAGACGGTGAATTCAGTAATTGTAGGATATGCATGCAGAACATCGAATAATAAGGCATATATAAAAGAAATAAGGGATGACCTGAAAGGCATCTGGTAAGAAAAATAAATTCAGAAAGGGGATATAATATTATGTTACATCCATCATACACAGACTTAATGGCAGTTGTTAATTCAGAGGTTGAACCGGGAGAACATCCGGTAGTTCAGAGTAGATATTCTATCGTGCTTGCAACCGCTAAGCGTGCAAGAGAGATAATCGCAGGACAGGAGCCACTTGTAAATACAGCAAGCAACAAGCCTTTATCAATAGCAGTTGATGAGCTTTACAGCGGCAAAGTAAAGATTGTTGGCGATGACGAAGAAGAGAACTAATCAGAAAAAGAGGTTGTTGCAGTTTTGCGCAGCCTTTTTCTTTTATAAAAAGGAGAGCGGCATATGAAAGCAAGAGAATTGTTAAAAGGATTACAGTATTCAGTAATCTGCGGAGACGAAGATGTTGAGATAAAAGAGATTTATAATGATTCCAGAAAAGTAGGGGAACAGGGGCTGTTCTTCTGTATTGTCGGGGCAAACTTTGATGGACATGCTTATGTAAAGAATGTAATTGATAAGGGAGCAGTCTGCCTGGTCGTTCAGAAGGATGTAGAGCCGGTTCCGGGAGTACTGATCGTAAAGGTAGACAGTACGAGATATGCAATGGGAATCGTCAGCAGCAATTTCTACGGAAATCCTTCATCCAAGCTGACAGTGATCGGTATCACAGGAACAAAGGGTAAGACAACAACGACATATATGATTCGCGAGATGCTAATGAGTGCAGGACATAAGACCGGTCTGATCGGAACGATAGAGATTATTGACGGCAATAATGTTACGGCAGCAAATAATACAACACCGGAATCCATGATCGTGCATAAGAAATTAAAGGATATGGTTGACAACGGATTAGACAGTGTTGTTATGGAGGTGTCTTCACAGGGGCTGATGCTTGACCGTGTGGCCGGGGTTGATTTTGATTACGGAATCTTTTCAAATCTTTCCAGAGATCATATCGGACCAAATGAACATAAGACATTTGAAGAATATGCGATGTGGAAAAGCAAATTATTCACAATGTGTAAAATTGGCATTTTTAATGCAGATGATCCACATGTAGATACAATGACAGAACATGCAACCTGTAAGATTGTAACATATGGAATTAATGGCGATTATGATTATAAGGCAAATGACCATAATCTGTATAATAAAGATGGTCATCTCGGTATCGGTTATCATTTGTCAGGAAAGTTAGATGGAGATGTGCTGGTCAATCTTCCGGGTAATTTCAGTATCTATAATTCCCTGGCAGCTATTGCAGTTGCAGATCTAATGGGTGTTCCATTTGACAAGATACAAGAGATCCTGAAAACGATCAAGGTAAAGGGAAGGGTAGAACTGATCCCGATATCGGACAAATTTACGATCATGATTGACTACGCCCATAATGCAGTAAGCCTGATGAGCATTCTGGAGACATTAAGAGAGTATAAGCCGAAAAGACTGGTCAGTCTGTTTGGCTGCGGTGGTAACCGTTCAAAAGAGAGAAGATATGAGATGGGTGAAGTGTCTGGTAATATGGCAGATCTTACGATCATTACTTCCGATAACCCAAGATTTGAAGAACCACAGGATATCATTAATGATATAAAGACAGGAATCAATAAAACTACAGGAAAGTATGTAGAGATTATTGACCGGAAGGAAGCAATCCGGTATGCGATCATGAATGCTAAACCGGGAGATGTGATCGTGCTTGCCGGGAAAGGACATGAAGACTATCAGGAGATCAAGGGCGTAAAGCATCATATGGATGAGAGAGACCTGATCAGAGAGGTACTGGAGGAAGAAGATGTTACCAAGATATGCGGATATAATAATCGATATTTCGCATGAAGCTATTGATCGTCCATTTCAATACAGAATACCGGATGGCCTGAGGGAAGATATCCGGCTTGGCAGTATGGTTAAGATCCCATTTGGCAGGGGAAATCATCTTCGAACCGGATATGTGATCGGATTTTCAGATCAGACAGAGTATCAGCCGGATCGGATTAAGGAGATTTCAGAACTCTGTGATCGTTCCGTGCCTGTGGAAGGGCGGTTGCTTGCGCTTGCGGCATGGATTCGTGAGAATTATGGATCTACAATGATCAATGCGATCCGTACGGTAATGCCGGTAAAAAAAACAATTCGACAATTAGTAGATCAGGTCGTGGTGCTTGCGGAGAATATGGATACAGAGCATCTGGCAGATATCAGGGAGCAATATCATAGAAAACATGCACAGGCAAAACTGCGTCTGTTACAGGCGTTAGAAGAAACGCCGGAACGATATCTTTCGATGGATGTCGTGAAGCAGAAATGGAATATATCACCGGCTACACTTAAAACGATGCAGCAGGACGGTGTAATTACTGTAATCAGTAAAGAACGGTATCGGACAGCAGGTGTTTATGATTATAAAGAGAATTTTCAGATCACTTTAAATAATGAACAGCAGGCAGTTGTAGATGAAGTGACTGGTGATATGGAACAGGGAAGACAGAAAACATATCTGCTACATGGAATTACCGGAAGTGGGAAAACGGAAGTCTATGTTAAAATTGTAAAAAAGACAATTGAGATGGGAAAACAGGCGATCATACTGATTCCGGAAATTGCCCTTACCTATCAGACAGTCCGCTATTTTAGAAATTATTTTGGTGACCGGGTGACTATCATTAATTCCAGGCTAAGTGACGGAGAAAAATATGATCAGTTTATGCGCGCGAAAAATGGAGATGTAGATGTCGTGATAGGCCCGCGTTCTGCATTATTTGCCCCATTTCAGAATCTGGGGATCATTATTATAGATGAAGAACATGAGACAAGTTATAAGAGTGATTACCCACCCAAATATCATGCGAGGGAGACTGCAGTAAAACGTGCAGAGCTCGAACATGCAAGCGTGCTTCTCGGTTCGGCAACTCCGTCCGTTGAGAGTTATCACAGGGCACTTAACGGGACATATCGTTTGCTTGAACTGCATGAACGTGCGGGAAGCGGACAGCTCGCAAAGACATCGATCGTTGACCTGAGAAAGGAATTAAAAGCAGGAAACCGATCTATCATAAGCAGGGAGCTTGCAGATGATATCGCGGATCGGCTTGCCCGCAGGCAGCAGGTAATGTTATTTATCAATAAAAGAGGATATAACAGCTTCGTTTCATGCAGAAACTGTGGTGAGGCACTTAAATGTCCGCACTGTGATGTCAGCCTGACCAGGCATGAAAATAACCGGATGATCTGTCATTATTGTGGATTCCAGATGCCTCAGCCAAAAGTATGTCCGTCCTGTCATTCCGGGCTGATCGGTGGATACGGAACAGGAACCCAGAAGCTTGAGGAGGAGGTTCAGCGGTTATTTCCTCAGGCGAGAGTCCTTCGTATGGATAAGGATACAACGGCAGCGAAGGATGCACATGAACAGATCCTAGAGAAGTTTGGAAACGGAGAAGCGGATATATTGGTTGGAACTCAGATGATCGTAAAGGGACATGATTTTTCGAATGTAACTCTGGTTGGAATCATTCTTGCAGATCTTACTTTATTCCAGAATGATTACCGGGCAGGAGAACGTACCTTTGATCTGATCACACAGGCGGCCGGAAGAGCCGGGAGAGGGACACAGCCGGGTAAAGTCGTGATCCAGACTTATAAGCCGGAGCATTATGCGATAAAGGCAGCAGCAGCTCAGAATTATTTGGATTTTTATAAGGAAGAAGAAGCGTACCGTGGACTTATGAAATATCCGCCGGAATGGAATATGATGGTGGTATTGATGGTATGTTCCGACGAGACTTTTCTGGATCAAATGGCGGAAGATATCTGTTCAAATATCAGAAGCTGTTCAGAAAATGACCGGGATATGAGAATAATCGGACCATCGGCACCTGTAATAGCAAAGATACGAGATATTTACAGAAGGGTTGTCTATATTAAGAATTATCGGTATAATGAGCTGGTGGCTTTAAAAGACCAGATTGAAATATATGTATCAGAGAAAAAAGAACTTCAGGATTTTAGTCTGCAATTTGACTTTAATCCATTAAATATGTATTAAGGAGAGAATGAAAAATGGCAACAAGAAAGATAAGAATCGATGGCGACAGCGTTTTAAGAAAGAAATGTAAGCCTGTTACGGAGATGACACCACGGTTATCCCAGTTGATCGATGATATGTTTGATACCATGTACGAGGCGAATGGTGTCGGACTTGCAGCGCCACAGGTTGGAATTGTAAAGAGGATCGTTGTAATTGATATCGGAGATGAGCATCCATTGACGCTTATTAATCCTGAGATTATAGAGACGTCCGGTGAGCAGACCGGAGACGAGGGGTGTCTGAGCCTTCCGGGAAAGGTTGGACAGGTGACAAGGCCGATGCATGTTGTCTGTAAAGCACTGGATCGTGATATGAATGAGATCACGGTAACAGGTGAAGGCCTTCTGGCACGGGCAATCTGCCATGAGACAGACCATCTGGATGGTATCTTATATAAAGATAAAGTAGAAGATGGTTTATACGAGACAGAATAGAAAAGTAAGCAGATAATAATAAGGAGGCAGAGACAGTCGTATGAATATTATATATATGGGAACCCCTGAATTTGCAGTAAAACCATTACAGACGATCGTAGATGCAGGACATAATGTCCTTGCATGTTTTACACAGCCGGACAAGCCAAAAGGAAGGGGCAAGACACTTCAGCCGACACCTGTTAAGGAAAAGGCTCTTTCTCTTGATATACCTGTCTATCAGCCGGTAAAACTCAGGGAAGAAGAAAATGTTCAGATTATCAGGGACTATCAGCCAGATGCTATCGTTGTTGCGGCCTATGGTCAGATATTGCCGGAATCAATCTTGAATATTCCAAAGTATGGCTGCATTAATATCCATGCGTCCCTGCTTCCCAAATACAGGGGAGCCGCTCCGATTGAATGGGCTATTATCAATGGTGAGACGGAATCCGGTGTCACAACGATGTATATGGCAAAAGGACTTGATACCGGAGATATGATCGAGAAGACGGTTGTTCCGATCACAGATACAGATACCGGTGTTACACTTCATGATAAACTTGCTGATGCAGGTGCAGCGTTGATCCTGTCTACGCTTACAAAGCTTGCGGATCATACAGCAGTACGAACCCCGCAGGATGATTCCTTAAGCTGCTATGCATCCATGTTAAAGAAAGAGCAGGGTGAGCTTGATTTTACGAAAGATGCAGTTTCACTGGAACGATTGATCAGAGGATTGCAGCCATGGCCGGTTGCTTATATGAAAATGAATCAGAAGACGGTACGTATCTATGAGGCTTCTGTATGTGAACAGACAGAGGAGACATTAGAGGATGGAACAAAGATCGTACCGGGGATGATCGTTCATGTGACGAAGAAAAACTTTACGGTTGCATGTGGAAGTGGAGCATTAACGATAAGAAAGCTTCAACCGGAAGGCAAGAAACCGATGGATTGTGCAGCATTTCTTGCAGGAAATAAACTTAAGACAGGTCAGATGATATATGAGTAAAACTTCAAGAGAGATAGTTCTGGATATTCTGCTGGATATTGAAAAAAATGACAGATTTGCCGGTGAAGCATTAGGGGAAGCACTCCGGGCAAACCAGTTTATGAATAAAAAAGAGAGGGCTTACATCGGTCGGTTGACAGAAGGTGTAACAGAGCAGAAAATCAGATTGGATTATATTCTTAATCAATTTTCAAAAGTAAAAGTAAAAAAATGTAAACCGGTCATCCGCTGTATTTTACGGATGGCTGCTTATGAGATCTTTTATATGGATTCTGTTCCGGATGAGGCAGCCTGTAATGAATATGTGAACCTGACTGCTAAAAGAGGATTTCGGACATTAAAAGGCTATATGAACGGTGTCCTTCGAAACGTGTGCAGAAATAAAGCAGCTATCATCTTTCCGAAAAAAGAGGATGGTCTAGAAGCGTATCTGTCTGTTAAATATTCGATTCCGGAGGAACTGGTAAAATTCCTGTTAAATGATTACAGTGCAGAACAGTTAGAACAGATTCTGCAGGCGGGTGAAACAAATCGCGGAACGACGGTTCGTGTGAATACTATGCATACAACACTTGAGGAATTTCGGAATAATTTGATTGAAAAGGGCATAAAGGTAGAAAAAGGATATTATAATCCGACTTCTCTTATTATTTCGGGATATGATTATATTCGTATGGTTCCGGGATTTCATGAAGGCCTGTTTACGGTTCAGGATGAGAGTTCCAGTTTGCAGGTGCTTGCAGCAGGAATCAGACCGGGAAATGTGATCCTTGATGTTTGTGCGGCTCCGGGAGGAAAGACCATGTATGCGGCAGAACGCACCGGAGAGCAGGGACATGTGTATGCGAGGGATATTTCAGAAGAAAAGATCGATAAGTTGGAAGAGAATCTGGGTCGATTAGAGATTCATAATGTGACAACTAAGGTATGGAATGCAATGGATACTGATCCGAAAATGATAGAAAAAGCAGATGTCGTTCTTGCGGATCTTCCATGCTCCGGACTGGGTGTTATGGCACGAAAAAATGATATCAAATATCATGTGACGGCAGACTCGATAAGTGAACTTGCCGAGATACAGAAGAATATTCTGGATGCCTGTGCGTCTTATGTAAAACCGGGTGGAACGTTAATTTTTTCCACCTGTACAATTGATCGGACAGAGAATGAAGAAAATGTAGAAATATTTTTAAAAAGGCACGAGGAGTATTATCTGGAAAGTCTTGCACCATATCTGCCGGAGAAGTTGAAAGAACGTGGAGAAAAAGGATATATCACGCTTTTGCAGGGAATTGATCATTGTGATGGATTCTTTATTTCGCGATTACGAAGAAAAAAATAATAGATGACAGAATGACACAGAGGAGTTGAGCTTCTCGTGTTATCAGTACATGATTCAGGAAGAAAAGAGTATGTTTACAGAGGTAGAAGATATAAAGAAACTGGATATCCGTTCCATGATGTTTGATGAACTTGCGGTCTGGGTAAAATCAGTAGGACAGCCGGCGTTTCGAGCAAAACAGATATTTGAATGGGTTCATGCCAAAGGTATAGCACATGCGGAAGATATGACCAATGTTCCGAAAAAATTAATTGAAGAAATCAAAAAGCAGCACATGTATGGTGTGGAAGAAGTGACCAGACTGGTGTCAAAACAGGATGGCACAAATAAATTTCTGTTTCGTTTACAGGATGGAAATGTGTTGGAAAGCGTATTAATGAGATATAAGCATGGCAACTCTGTCTGTATATCTTCTCAGGTCGGATGCCGTATGGGATGTAGATTCTGTGCATCTACGATCGGTGGCTTGATCCGTAATCTGGAGGCGTCTGAGATGCTCGATCAGATCTATGCGATCGAACGGATCACGGGTGAACGTGTATCGAATATCGTTGTAATGGGAACAGGGGAACCACTTGATAATTATGACAATCTTATCCGATTCATTCGCATTATCAATGATGAGCAGGGTAAGAACATCAGTCAGAGAAATATCACGGTTTCAAGCTGTGGATTGGTTCCGCAGATAAAAAGACTGGCAGATGAAGGCCTTTCTATTACATTTGCATTATCCCTTCACAGTCCGACTGATGAAGACAGAAGAAAACTTCTTCCAATCGCAAATAAGTATTCAATTGCAGAATTGATGGATGTATGTCGGTATTATTTTGAAAAAACAGGAAGAAGGGTTACTTTCGAGTATTCACTGGTGAAAGATGAAAATGATACACCGGAACATGCATATAAGCTAGCTGAGCTTCTTAAGAATATGCACGGACATGTGAATCTGATTCCGGTAAATCCGATAAAGGAGAGAAAGTATTGTCGATCTCTCAATGATTCTGTTGAAAAATTCAAATATATACTTGAAAAGAAAGATATAAATGTTACAATAAGAAGGAGTATGGGCAGAGATATTGACGCTGCCTGTGGTCAGCTTCGGAGAAAATATGAAGAAGCAAAAGATACTTTTTAGACGGGAGGCAGCAAATGAGATCTGATGGAAGAACCGACATCGGTAAGAAAAGAGTTCAGAATCAGGACAGCATTTTCTTTACAGATGAGCCGATCGGACCATTACCCAATCTTTATATAGTGGCAGACGGAATGGGTGGTCATAAGGCAGGAGATGTTGCATCAAAGACTGCGATAGAATGTGTAACTGAATATATAAAAGAGAGTGCAATAAATAACTCGGTATCCGTTCTAAAAAGAGCGATTCTGTATGCCAATGACAAGATATATAAAATGGCAAAGGAAAATGAGGATTGGAAGGGAATGGGAACGACCCTTGTAGCTGCTGTATGTGAGGATGATATATTATATGTAGCAAATATCGGTGACAGCAGATTGTATTTCATAGATGATGAGATACGGCAGGTAACGATGGATCATTCACTGGTTGAAGAGCTGATCCGTTCCGGTCAGCTTGATCGAAATAAAGGACGTAACCATCCGGAAAAGAACATTATTACTAGAGCACTTGGAATATCTGACAAGATTATGACAGACTTTTTTGAATTAGAGATGAAACAGGGGGATGGAATCCTTCTTTGCTCAGATGGTCTTTCTAATATGCTTGAGGATGATGAGATAAAAGAAATCGTGTTGGAGAGCAGCGGGGATATAACAGCAGCGGTTGAAAAGTTGATAGACAGAGCGAATTACTATGGTGGTAGAGATAACATATCCGTAGTGGTAGCTGTAAAATAGTGAGAGGTGTAAGCATGTTAAATCCAGGAATGATACTCAGTAATCGTTATGAGATAATAGAATTGATCGGTACAGGCGGTATGTCAGAAGTCTATAAGGCAAAATGCCATGTACTGAACAGATATGTTGCAATTAAAGTATTAAAACCGGAATTTAGTTCTGATGTAAATTTTGTTACAAAGTTTAGAATTGAAGCACAGTCCGCAGCCGGACTTTCTCATCCGAATATCGTAAACGTATATGATGTCGGAGAGGATAATGGTATCTATTATATAGTAATGGAACTTGTAGAGGGCATTACTTTAAAAGAATATATTCAGAAAAAAGGCAGACTGCTGCCTGAGCAGGCAATTGATTTTTCTATTCAGATAGCCCAAGGCCTGGAGGTAGCTCATCAGAACCATACGATCCACCGAGATATTAAGCCGCAGAATATTATTGTATCGAAAAATGGCGGAATCAAGGTTACAGATTTTGGTATTGCCAGAGCTGCTTCATCAAATACAATGACAGCGAATGCAATGGGAAGTGTACATTATATTTCTCCGGAGCAGGCAAGAGGCGGCTTCAGTGATGAGAGAAGCGATATATATTCTCTTGGTATCACCATGTATGAGATGGTTACGGGACATGTTCCGTTTGAAGGCGAGAATAATGTTGCAGTCGCTCTTATGCATATACAGGGAGAGATGGTTTCTCCTAGAGAATATTATCCGGATATTCCAACCAGTCTGGAAAAGATAATTTTAAAATGCACACAGAAGAAAGCAGAACGCAGATATTTAACTGCAAGCGCATTGATTGCAGATTTGAAACGCGTACAGGCAAATCCTGACATAGATTGTGTTGTAGTTCCACCGGTTGTACCGAATTCACCAACGGTAGAGATCACATCAGATGAGATGAAAGCGATCAAAGAGGGTAGACAGATGAATGAAGCACCTGTTGTTGAGGAAACTCCGTCAAGTGTAGTGGAACGTCCGGATATTACGCCAATCATTCCGCCATCCAAATTTGATAATCTGTTTGACGATGATGACGATGATGATTCATATGGTGATGAGGGGATGACTCCGGAGGACGATGATGATAATGAGATCGAGGAATTGGATCCGAAGCTTAAGAAGATTATTATGATATCCAGTGTAGCAGTTGTGATTATCATTGCGATTCTTGTTGCAATCCTGATTCTTAAGATTACAAGCCCCGGTGGACTTGGAGGAATATTCTCCGGAAATAATAAAAAGACAGAAAACAGTTCAGAAGAAAATTCAGGAGATCCCACCGAAGATGGATCTACAGATGAGGATACTTCGGATAAGGCGACGATTCCTATGGTCAATGTAGTAGGTCTTTATAAGACGGCTGCAGAAGAAGAATTAAAGAAAGCAGGATTTACTGCATATACAATTGAGACGGCAACAGATGATAAGGTAGAAGAAGGTTATGTTATCAGTCAGAGTGTAGATGAAGGAACAGCGATTCCTGCTGATGAAAAAATTGTTATCACGATATCAGAGGGAAAAGAAGATGTCGAAGTACCTGATGTAAGAGGTTATTCGGATGATCAGGCAACTACACTTCTTACGGAAGCCGGATTTGTTGTTACTCACGGTTATGAATACGATGATACGGTAGAGAAAAATAAGGTTATCAGTCAGTCGCCGGAAGGAAAAACGATGCAGAAATCCGGTTCAACAGTTAAGATCATAATAAGCAATGGTAAAGAGGTTGAGGAAGTTGAGGTTCCGAATCTGCTTGGTAAATCTGAAAGCAAGGCAGCCAATTTGTTGGAAAATGCAGGATTAAGCGGTAAAGTATCGCATGCAAACAGTGATGAGGTTAAGAAAGGCCAGGTTATCAGTCAGGATGTTTCGGCCGGCTCGTCTGTAGAAAAAGGTTCAACAGTTGGTTATGTGATCAGTGATGGACCGGAAAAAGTAACATATTCTGTTAAATTTACAGGAAGTATAACAAATTCCGGATTTGATTTTGCAACCTTTGGAAATGTAACAGTTAATGTTACCTATACGGTTGGTGACGCAACCTATAAGTTGTATTCCGGAGCTGCAGGAGAAGATTCGTTCCCTCTGGATATAGGATCTGCAGATCCTATCGGTGGCTTATCGCAGAACTCCGGTACATTTGCAGTAACAATCACGGATTCAGATGGAATAGATGTAACATCAAGCTTTAATACCAGTGGTTTGTCTGCGTCATTCTCAAAGGAATAGGAGAGATTATGACAGGAAAGATCATAAAAGGTATTGGAGGTTTCTACTATGTCGTCTGCGAAAATGGCGTCACATATGAGTGTAAAGCAAAAGGAGTTTTTCGAAATCGAAAGATCAAGCCTTTAGTTGGTGACAATGTAGAGATAGAGATATTAGATGCGGAGAAGAATCTGGGCAATATTGAAGATATATTGCCCAGATTTAACTGGTTAAACAGACCTGCAGTTGCAAACGTAGATCAGACTGTAATTATTTTTGCAGTGTCTGCACCAGCACCTAACTTCAATCTGCTTGACCGCTTTCTGATCAATATGGAGCAGCATGAAGTTCCGACTATAATCTGCTTTAATAAGATAGATTTGGAAGGATTTCGTCAAAGTGAGGATATATGCAGATCTTATACAAAGAGCGGATATGAAGTGTTGTTTATCAGTGCGGAGAGTGGTTATGGAATCAATACATTAGAAGCAGTTATAAAAGGAAAGACAACGGTATTCGCAGGTCCGTCAGGAGTAGGTAAATCCTCAACGCTTAATTCGTTGTTTCCGGATGCAAATGTACAAACTGGTGGATTAAGTGAAAAGATACAGCGTGGAAAGCATACAACGAGGCATTCAGAGCTGATGTTTGTAGATGATGATACTTATATTATGGATACACCGGGTTTCAGTTCGTTATATACAGAAGGAATCGAAGCAGAAGATCTGAAGCTGTATTTTCCTGAGATTGCAGCATATACAGGAACCTGCAAATTCAATATGTGTAATCATATCAGTGAACCGGGATGTCTGGTAAAAGAAGCCGTCGGTGATGGAAGGATCAGTAAGATGCGGTATGATGATTATGTCATGATATACAATGAATTAAAAGAAAAGAGGAAATGGTAAATGTTAAAGCTGTCACCTTCAGTATTATCTGCGGATTTTGGACATCTGGCAGAAGATATACAGATCATAGATCAGGCAGGAAGTGAATATATTCATCTGGATGTTATGGATGGGTCCTTTGTGCCGAATATTTCATTTGGAGCACCGGTTATCAAGAGTGTTCGTCCGGTATCTGATAAGGTGTTTGATGTTCATCTTATGATTGATGAACCGACGCGTTTCTTACAGGATTATAAGAATTGCGGAGCAGATATCGTAACAGTACATGTAGAAGCCTGCAAGCACCTTCACAGAACCATCGCAGCCATAAAAGAGCTGGGAATGAAAGCCGGAGTTGCATTAAATCCTGCAACACCATTATCAGTAATTGATTATGTATTAGAGGATGTAGATATGGTTCTGATCATGTCGGTAAATCCGGGTTTTGGCGGACAGAAATTTATTCCGTCTTCTCTGCGGAAGATTGCAGAGACCAGAAAACTGTTAAACAGCCGTGGACTTCAGACGGATATTCAGGTGGATGGTGGTGTTACCCTTGCAAATGCAGCAGAGATTATTCGGGCAGGAGCGAATGTATTGGTTGCCGGTTCGGCAGTATTTAAAGGGGACAAGACAGAGAACGTAAAAGCCTTCCGTAAGATTTTTTCAGAAATACAGTAGATAGTAATAAAAAGGCGGAAAGTAGATCTGCTGTCTGCCGGAACAGGTAACAGGATAGATGAATCGATATTTAATCGTTACAGGAGGAACCGTTTCAAAAAGATTGCTTGAAACGGTTCTTTCCGATTATGATTTTCAAAAAATAATAGCATGTGATAAAGGACTTGAGATCTGTAAGGAATGTAATATACTGCCGAATCTGATCATTGGAGACTTTGATTCTGCAAAGATAGATGTCGTAGCGGCATATCGGGGAAAGACAGAATTTCTGGATCTGGATACACATAAGGATTTTACAGATACCCATGTTGCAATCTCGTATATACTGGAGCAGGAGATCAGACCGGATGAAGTAATTCTGGTTGGAGCAACCGGAACCCGTATGGATCATACCCTTGCCAATATTGGCTTATTAAAGCAGTTTGCAGAGGCCGGAATATCGGCATATCTGATCGACGAGCATAACAGGATCACGATGACAGCACACCGGCATATTGTGAAGCGTAACGATGCATACAGATATGTGTCACTGCTTCCATATACGGAACAGGTGACCGGAGTAACGCTTCATGGTTTTTATTATAATGCGCAGGGGCTTACATTGAAGCTTGGAGAAAGCATCGGCGTCAGCAATGAGCTGATCGCAGAGAGCGGCCTGATCGAATTTGAATCCGGATTGTTAATTGTAATTGAAAGCCGTGATTGAGATAGAGTCATTATGTATATCTGTCTATACGATATACAATATCAGATAATAATAAAATGCAGTATCAAAGAATAAAAGAAAATAAAAAAGATACTCTGAAAGCAAAGGACCTGTATGATCCCGTGATCAGAGTATCTTTTTATAATACTTATTATCAGAATAATCTTTATTTTTTCTTAGAGTCTTTCTTCTGTTTTACTTTTTCAATCTTTGCCTTTTTGATTTCTTTTAATTTAGGCTCTTTTTTGGTATGCTGTTCGTTTTTATCTGCCTTAGCTGTGTTCAGATCCACAGATTTCGGAGCAGAAGATTTATTTGCATCTGATTGCGAGATCTTATGTTCCAGCTCTGACAGGCTCGCTTTATACTTTTCGGTGATCGGATCAGAGTACAGAGACATGTAGTAACAGTAGAGTGCTTTGTATTCTTCGGAGGTCTTATATCCATTTGTGTAGATATGACCATGCATTTCGTCAAAGGAATCTGTAGTTAATTTCTTTGCAATATGAAGTCCGATATTGGAACAGTGACTTCCGATACGATCCAGACTGGTCAGGATATCTACAAGAGCAAAACCACCGTCGATATCGCAGTCTCCGGTCTGTAAACGGATAACATGGTGATCTTTGATGATCTCTTTTACCTCTGTGATCGACTGAGCAAGCGGTTCGATACGGGAAACAGCAGTCAGATCATCATTTTTAAAAGCAGTAAAGGTTGTATCGATGATATTGGCTGTAGCCTGTAAGAGCGTATTGATCTCCATGGTTCCCTGTGTAGAGAAGGAGATCTTTTCATCGGAGATCTTTCTGCTGACGATCAGAAGATTTTCACAGTGGTCACCGATTCGTTCCAGGTCACTGACACTGTTTAATAATTCCGATGCCAGCTTTCGTTCGGATGAATGCAGTCGCTTGGAGGTGATCTTTAACAGATATTCGTTTAACGCACTTTCGCATTTATCAATGAACATCTCATTTTCCAGAAGTTTTCCGGCAGTTTCTTCATTATATTCCGATAATAACTGACTTCCAAGTTCGAAGTTTTCCTTGATGGAGTCTGTCATGGAGAACATTACCTTCTGTGCCTGGGTAAGAGCGATGTTTGGTGTATCAAGAAGCATTGGATCGAGAGACGCAAGCTCTTTGTCAATCTTGGATTCCATATCGTCACCGATGATCTTACCGGTCAGATCTGCGATCTTATTTGCGAATGGAAGCAGTAGGATCGCAATGATAAAGTTAAACATAAAATGCAGGTTTGCAATTACACCACGGTTGATGATCTTATCCATGAATGGGAATGTGATAAACAACTGAAGTCCATAGATCACAACAACGAAGAAGATCGCACCGATAATATTAAATAACAGATAGGACATGGCAACACGTTTTGCCTTTTTGTTTGCACCGATACTGCCGAGCAGGATCGCGAAACACTTTCCTATATTAATACCGATAATAATTGGAATCGAAGAACCATAGGAAACAACTCCTGTTGAGGATAATGCCTGAAGGATACCGACCGAAGCAGAGGAACTCTGGATGATCGCTGTTAAGATAAGACCGATCAGGATACCAAGGAGTGGATTGCTGAAAGAAATGAACAGGTTCTGGAAGGTTTCGGATTCTTTTAAAGGAGCGAACACAGCTTCCATTGTATTCATACCAAGGAATAAGATACCAAGACCGACTAAGATACCGGCGATATCTTTATGTTTTTTCTTATGGGCAAACAGAATGATAAAAGCACCAATACCGATCAGAACGGGTGCAAAAGAAGACGGTTTTAATAATTTGAGGATAAACATATCTTCGCCAAGATCACCAAGCCGCAGAATCTGTGCAGTTGCGGTGCTGCCGACATTGGCACCAAATACTACCGGAATTGCCTGACTGAGCTTCATAATACCGGCATTTACAAAACCGATCAGCATGATCGTAGTTGCTGCTGAACTCTGAATGATCGCTGTGACACCGGTACCGAGCCCAAAGCCTTTAATCGCACCGGTTGCCTGACTTTTACCGGTCGTCAGTTTTTCAAGTATCCGTTCCAGACTTCCTCCTGCCAGATTTTTCAGGGAATCACCCATCATGTTCATTCCAAACAGGAAAAGCCCTACGCCTCCCAGTAAAGTCAGAATTGAAAAAAAGTCCACGTCCATATCCTCCTGTGAAAAAATAACTTATTTAATGTCAAATCAATGTAATTAAATTGTAAATCAAATTTTACATACTTGGGTATTATAACATAGATTATTTTCATGTTCTATATTTTTTATTATGAAGCACAGAAATTTGGAATATTACATATATTTTAAAAAGAATTCTGGAAAAAATATATAATATGGTCTTGACAGTACAGAGAACTTGGTGAGAACATAAGGCGGAAGGAAAAACTGTGTTTATGATAAAGTTGAATGGAATGAATATAAATTTGGGAGAGAAAAAATGATACGAAAAAAGCAGGATGATCTAAATGGAATGCAGCTTGCCGGAAATAATTCAATGGCCGAGGTTCTGCTATGGGCGTTAATCTTATTACCACCGGTTATTGCTGTAAATGGAGCAGGGGTTTGTTTTATTCATATAGGATTGTTTGCAGGGATAACCTTTGCCTGCCTTTTCCTTGTAAAAAGGTTACGTTCTTATCGGGATATTTCAGGAAAAGAAATTTCTGATATGGGTGATTTTCTGTACGCCAGATATTCTTCTTTTATTATAAAAGAGATGTTCATGTGTGTTTGGCTGATCCTGACCGGAATGATCACAATGGGTATTCTCAGTTATATTGGAAAATATCTTAGTGGTGCGACAAACCAACATATGATCGTGGTTGTATGTGTGATTTCATTATTTTGCGTATGTTCTATGTGTTTTATAAGTCGCAGGATAAGAAGTACTGTAAGAAATATTATATATACATTGATGGTGGTGATGTTTCTTGTACTTGTCATATGGCTGTTTGCGGTGAATACGCCGGCTGAGATACTGGATACTTACGGTAAAGTTCATTTGTCGGGTGGAACAAGTACATATCTCAATATTTTGTATTATGATGGAAGAGGTATAGGGGTTTCTCATATTATATCCATGCTTGGAATGGGACTTGGGTGTCTGGGATTACCATTTTTGTTCCATGGAGCAATGGAAGCAAGAGATGTACGCAGTCTGGATCGCGGACGTGTTCTTTCCATAATATATACAGGTATAGCTGTTGTGATTCTTAGTGTATGGGCGTTGTTAAATGTTGTCAGCATGTATCCGTTAAAAGCCAGTGAAGATATTGAAATGGGAAAACTGCTTGATATCTATATTACGTCATTATGTTATAAAGAGGAGTATCCGTTGTTTTTCCGATATATAGCCGGTGGACTGTTCTTATGTGCCGTGATCTGTCTGTTGGAACGCATTTATACAATGATGTTTGATCTGTTATTTGGTATGGTTGGATACGAGAAAAAGATCCGGTCAAAAACTCTGATAACCGGGATTGATTTGATGGCTGCTTTGTTTTTTACAGGATTTATTGCTGTAATGTCGATAATTATTCAGAATAATTACCGGGAAATATTATATATTGCATGGGATTATTCAGCTGCGATAGCAGCAGTCTGTATACTGCCGATTTTGTGGAGAGAGACCAGTAAGGCAGGAATCATTTCGGGTTTTTTTACAGGTCTTGCTGTCTGTACGATCTGGAGATTTATTCCTCTCCTTGAGAATCAGACACTTGCAAATGCAACAGAGCTAGGAAGCGGGGTTGCAGCATTTATCATCAGTCTGGCAGTTACGGTTATTGTAAGTATGTTTACACATAAGGCAGATGAAGCAGAGAATAAATTATTTGAACAGATTAAATTGGAGCAGAAATGACATTTAAAATAGTGTGTGTGGGTAGAATAAAAGAGACGTATTACACTGATATGATCGATGCATATAAAAGACAGATCGGCAGAAAACATGAACTTGTGATCATACAGCATGAAGATGAGAAAATACCACAAAATGCATCAGATACGATAAAAAAGAAAATTGTTGATACAGAGAGCCACAAATGCATGGAAAGTATTGGAAAATCAGAATATGTGATAGCGTTGTGCATTAATGGAAAGAAGTGTACAACAGAGTTATTAAGAGAAAAGATACGGCAGGCAGAAGACAGAGGGATTACGACAGTTACATTTCTGATCGGAGGCTCACTTGGGATGTCAGATGAACTGATTCGAAAGGCAGATTTTAAGCTTAGTTATTCAAATATGACATTTCCACATCAGTTAATGCGTGTCATGTTGCTTGATCAGCTTCAGATTATTTGTGATATGTAATATGGTTGTTGATCGTATAAGCACGATATAACTGTTCTGTAAATGCGATAAGAGTTACTTCATCGGACATGGACATACTGGAAATAAAGAAGCTTTCATTATAAGCATCTGATGCCGGAAAACCGATATAATAACAGATGTGAGAGTACCCGTTTACATTCATCCGGTTGATCTTGGATGCAAACTGTTCGGAGGATATGGTCTGAGTGCCTGCCTTATCGGGAAGAAGCTGGATGTTATACGCATCCTGAACAGGCTTCGGAGTTTTTTTGCATGGAATGACGGTGACCTTACAGAAAGGGGAAAGTCGTTTTATATATTCCGTAACAGCGTCTTTTGTACCGGCTGATATTTTTTTCTGATTAACAAAAAGCTCGTAATTCATGGTATTTCCTCACAATTTTAATAAAAAAGATGCATTTATGATTGGTTATTATAATACAATCACGCGGTAGTTTACAAGAAAAGAAAATTACGGTATGAGATTCTTTTTTTTTCGGCAAACTACTGGACAAAGCTGCAAATCTAATATATATTATCAATTTGATTACACATAATGGAGAAAAATGATGAAGAAGATTATTGCATTAGATATTGATGGCACACTTACAAATTCAAAAAAAGAAGTGACACAGCCGACACTTGATAAGATCATCGAGATACAGAAGAAGGGACATGTAGTAGCAATTGCTTCAGGCAGACCGCTTCCCGGGATCAGAAAGATAGCTGATACATTGAAGCTTGATAAATATGAAGGCTATGTACTTGCATTTAATGGTGGAAGAATCGTTGATTATAAGACAGGAGAAGTGGTATATCAGGCATGTGTCGATAATGATATTGCACGGAGAATCTATGATTATTGTGTGAAAAAGAAGATTGGAATGGTTACTTATGAAGGAGATACAGTTATCACAGGTACGCCGATCGACGAATATATGAGTCTTGAAGCAAGATTGAATTTTATGGAGATACATCAGGTGGACAATTTCAAAGAGTATATTGATTTTCCGCTGAACAAATGTCTTCTGACGGCGGAAAGTACTGTTGCAGAACAGGTGGAACAGGAATTAAATGCACTATATGGAGATAAAGTTACAGTTTTTCGTTCCGAACCGTTCTTTGTAGAGATCATGCCGAAGAACGTCCATAAGGCAACTTCGCTTGAAAAGCTTTTGAAATATCTGGATATGGATGTCAAGGATCTGATCGCATGCGGAGATGGATTTAACGACTTGACCATGATAGAGTATGCGGGAGTCGGAGTGGCAATGGGAAATGCACAGCAGATCGTAAAAGATCATGCGGATTATATCACACTTACTAATGATGAAGATGGTCTGGTTCCGGTGATCGAGAAGTTTATTTTAAATTTATAGTGTAAATGTTATATTTTTATGAACAGGTTGAATTTGAAATATGTTTGTAGTAGAATACACTTTGTTTATTCGTAAATAATTGACAGTAACTGATTTGATGTGACAGATCAGATGTACAAATGCATAGGAGAATAAAAATGAGCGATAATATTTTTAGCGATGAAGATTTTGACGATTATAATGATACAGATGATGTTCATTACGAGAAATCACCGGCCAGAGAACCGGTAAGAAGAAGCGCTTCCGGAAATGGTAGAAAAAAGAGAAAGAAGAAAAGCAGAAACAAACCATGGATTATTGCATTGATCGTAGAAGTACTTGTGATCATCCTTGGAGTTGTATTATTTGTAAATGCTTATATCAATTCTGCCCTTGGCAAGATGCACTACGAGAAGTTAGAGGGTGTAAAGGCCAATGATGACCTGTCAGAAGAAACAGTAAAGAAGATGACCGGATATACGACGATTGCATTGTTTGGTGTTGACAGCCGAGATATTGATATGGTAGAGAACGGAGCACGTTCTGATGCGATCATTATTGTAAGCATCAATAATGACACACAGGAAGTCAAGATGTCTTCCGTATATCGTGATACTTATTTAGAGCTTGCCAATGACTCACAGAGTTATGAAAAAGTAACACATGCATATGCATATGGCGGTGCCAAGGAAGCAATCAATACATTAAATAAGAATCTTGACCTGAATATCACAGCTTATGTAACTGTAAATTTCAAGGCACTTACAGAAGCAATCGATGCACTTGGTGGCCTTGATATCGAATTGAAGTCCAGCGAGCTTGACAAGCTGAATCAGTGTATCGATGAACAGCAGAGAGTCAATGGCATCCAGTCTTCTTATGTATATGAGACAGGTGTTGTACATCTCGATGGTGTTCAGGCTACCGCATATGCAAGAATCCGAAGTACAGACCAGGGAGATATCACAAGAGCATGGAGACAGAGAAAGGTTATCAGCCTTATGATCGAAAAGGCAAAGAGTGCCGGAATCTCCAAGTTAAATGACTGTCTGAATGCAGTTGTAGATGATATCAGCTCCAGCCTTACAAAGAAAGAGATCATGGATCTTGCAACGAACTGCTTCAATTACAAACTGAAATCCTCAACCGGTTTCCCATTTACATGGTCAACACCGACACTTGGAAGCAAGGGAAGTCTGGTTGTAGCAGGAGATCTGGAGAACAATGTAGTTGTTCTTCACAGATATCTGTTTAACGATTATGATTATGTTCCATCCCAGACAGTTAAAAATATCAGTGCAAATATCATCAACGATACAGGATATTATAACCAGATCGATCTGGATACGTTTACAGTAGAAGATGATCCGGATTCAATTGTTAATGAATAGTATATAGAAACATATCAGAAACGAAAGAACATCATGAAACCAGTCGGATTTTGTGGTGTTCTTTTTGTTATGGAGAACAGATCCGGAGCTACGATAATTTGAATAAAATCTTTCCAACTTCCTGTTTGAAATATAGTTATATTGTGCTATACTAGGATAGAAAAATTTTGAGAAAACATAAGAGGTTACAATTATGGAAATGAACAGAGTGTTATTGAAACTTAGTGGAGAAGCACTTGCCGGAGAAAAAAAGCAGGGCTTTGATGAAAAGACTGTATATGATGTTGCCGGACAGGTGAAGAAGATTCTGGATAAAGGAATCCAGCTTTGTGTAGTAATCGGTGGTGGTAATTTCTGGCGTGGCAGAACCTCAGAAAATATGGATCGTGTAAAAGCAGATTCAATCGGCATGCTTGCAACTGTTATGAACTGTATCTATACCGCAGATGCTTTTCGTGTATTCGGAATCAAATCACATATCATGACCCCATTTGCATGTGGAACAATGACAGAGCTGTTCAACCGTGATAAAGCTGTAAAATATATGGAGCAGGGAGAAGTTGTTTTCTTTGCCGGAGGAATCGGACATCCGTATTTCTCAACAGATATGGCAACTGTTCTTATGGCGGTTGAAGTAAAGGCAGATGTAGTCTTATCTGCAAAAGCAATTGACGGCGTATATGACAGTGATCCTAAGACAAATCCAAATGCAAAGAAATATGACAGCATGCAGATGAAAGACATTGTTGATAATAAGCTTGGAGTTATCGATCTTGCATCTGCAGTTCTTGCAATGGAAAACAAAATGCCGATGATGTTATTCGGCTTAAATGGTGAAGACAGTATTGTAAAGGCCGTTACCGGTGGCTTTACAGGAACATATGTGAACGTATAAATAAACAGGAGGAACAAAGATATGTTGACACAGTACGAAGAGAAAATGACGAAGACAGTTGAAAACCTGGAAGGGGAATATGCTACGATCCGTGCAGGACGTGCCAACCCTAACATTTTAAATAAGATCAAGGTAGAATATTATGGTGTACCGACACCGATGCAGCAGCTTGCAAATATCACCGTACCGGAAGCAAGAACGCTGATGATCGCACCATGGGAGCCATCACTGGTAAAGGCGATCGAGAAGGCGATCCTGAATTCAGATCTTGGGCTGACACCAAACAATGACGGTAAGAACATCATCCTGAATTTCCCTGAACTGACAGAGGAAAGAAGAAAAGAGATTGTTAAGGATATTAAGAAAAAAGGTGAGAATGCAAAAGTTGCTATCCGTAATGTCAGAAGAGATGCAAACGATGCGATCAAGAAGATGGAGAAAGCCGGAGATATCTCAGAGGATGAATTAAAGACAAACGAGGATAAGATCCAGAAGATGACAGACAAGTATGTTGGTCTGATTGATAAGGCTATTGAGAAGAAATCAACAGAGATTTTAACTGTTTAATTTGGAGTAATTATGAATAAAGAAATAAATGGAGAAATGATCAATATTCCTGAGCATGTTGCGATCATCATGGATGGAAACGGAAGATGGGCGAAGAAACGACTGATGCCAAGAACCTATGGACATTCAGAGGGCGCAAAGGCAATCGAGCGAACATGCGAGAATGCAGATGAACTTGGTATTAAATACCTGACTGTATACGCATTTTCTACCGAGAACTGGAAACGTTCAGTAGAGGAAGTATCTACGATCATGAATATTTTCCGTAAGTATCTGGTTGACAGCATCGAGCGATCCAATCGGAATAACATGCGCGTAAGGATCATCGGTAAGCGCGAGGATCTTCCGGAGGATATCGTGGAGAAGATGTATAATCTGGAGAAAGCTACAGCAAATAATACAGGACTTCAGTTTTCTGTAGCGATTAACTATGGCGGACGGGATGAGATCACAAGAGCGGTCAGACAGATTGCATCCGACTGTATGGCTGGAAAGCTATCACCGGATGCGGTTACAGAGGATACAGTCAGTTCCTACCTCGATACAAAGGAACTGACGGATCCGGATCTGTTGATTCGTACCAGCGGAGAGCTTCGGACATCGAATTTTCTTCCATGGCAGATCGCATATTCGGAATTTTATTTTACGGATGTGTTATGGCCGGACTTTGATATGGACGAGCTGGTCAATGCATGCCGGTATTACAGTCATAGAGACCGTCGGTATGGCGGGGTAAAATAAAGAGGAAATAATATGTTTAAACAACGGGCAATCAGTGCAGTGATCCTGGTGATCATTGCAGCAATCACACTTTATTTTGGCGGAGCACTTACATGTCTGGTAATGTGTGCGGTTTCGCTGATCGGTGTGATGGAGTTACTTCGTATATATGGGCTGAACAAGAAAGGACTTGGATATGCAGCTTACGGTGCAACGGTTTTTTATTATGCATTGTTGTATTTTGACCTGCATCAGTTTATATTACCGTTGATCGCGGTCTATATGCTGGTCATCCTTGCAATCTATGTGCTCACATATCCGAATTACAAAGATAAAGAGATCATGGCGGCATTTTTTGCATTTGTATATGTAGGTGTAATGTTGTCGTATGTGTATCTCATACGAGATATGAAACATGGACTGATTCTTGTTCTGCTGATCTTTGTCAGTTCCTGGGGTAATGATACCTGTGCCTATCTGGTCGGACGTGCGATCGGTAAGCACAAGATGTCACCGATCTTAAGCCCGAAGAAGAGTATCGAGGGCCTGATCGGCGGAATCGTTGGAGCAGGAATATTAGGTGTTGTATTTGGTTTGATTTATAATCATTTCATGCAGGTTGCACATTCTGTATGGATATTTGCATTGATCGGAGCTGTATGTGCGTTGCCTGCAGTTATCGGGGATCTGGCGGCTTCTGCAATCAAGAGAAATAATGATATCAAAGATTATGGCAAGCTGATACCGGGACATGGCGGAATCCTTGACCGGTTTGACAGTATTATATTTACAGCACCAATTATGTATTATCTTATATTATATTTGTTGTAATCAGAAAAAGCAGTGTGGGAGAGCGTACAGATGAACTGTGCTCATAATTACGCTGCTTTTCCTTTATGTCGCATTGGAAATAGTGCAGACAGATAAAAATGTTAGATACAGATGTTTGAAATGGGTAAAGGAGAACAAATATGAAACATGTAGCTATCATTGGATCCACAGGATCTATAGGAACACAGACACTTGAGATCGCAAGATGGAATCAGGATATAAAAATCTGTGCTTTATCAGCAGGAAGAAACATAGACTTATTAGAGAAGCAGGCGAGAGAGTTCCGACCGGAGATCGTTGGTCTGTGGGATGAGAAGCTGGCAGATGAATTAAAAGATCGTCTGAAGGATATGGATATCCGTGTCGTATCAGGCATGGATGGGCTGATCGAGATTGCAGAATACAAGACATCGGATATATTAGTTACCGCTATTGTAGGAATGATCGGTATCCGCCCGACTGTGGCAGCGATTAAAGCGGGAAAAGACATTGCCCTTGCAAATAAAGAAACTCTGGTTACAGCGGGACATATCATTATGCCGCTTGCAAAGGAAAAAGGAGTATCAATCCTTCCGGTTGACAGTGAACATTCGGCAATCTTCCAGTCATTGCAGGGAAACACACATGATTCCATTGAAAAAATTCTGTTGACAGCATCCGGTGGACCATTTCGTGGCAAGAGCAGAGAGTTTTTAAAGCATGTGAAATTAGAGGACGCATTAAAACATCCAAACTGGAGCATGGGAAGAAAAATCACCATTGATTCAGCAACGATGGTAAATAAAGGGCTGGAAGTTATTGAAGCAAAATGGTTATTTGATGTAGCCCCGGAAAATATTCAGGTTGTGATCCAGCCGCAGAGTATCATTCATTCTATGGTAGAATATAAAGATGGAGCAGTGATCGCACAGCTCGGTACGCCGGATATGAAGCTGCCGATCCAGTATGCGCTGTTCTATCCGGAACGAAGATACATGCCGGGAGATCGTCTTGACTTTACGAAGCTTTCATCGATTGTGATCGAGACACCGGATATGGATACCTTTCTTGGGTTACGATATGCATATGAGGCAATCGGGATCGGCGGTTCGATGCCTACAGTATTCAATGCGGCAAATGAATATGCAGTAAAGCAGTTCTTAGACAGAAAAATCGATTTTCTTGATATCTATGATATCATCCGTGCATCCATGGATCATCATAATTTGATTGAAAATCCTGATATAGATGAGATTCTTGCAACCGAGCAGGAAGTATATGAATTTATTGAAAGTGGGTGTTAGTTTTTGAATATCATATTAATCATACTAGTCTTTGGTGTCATCATTTTCTTTCATGAGCTGGGACATTTTATCGTAGCAAAGATCAATCATATCACAGTAAAAGAGTTTTCGATGGGATTCGGACCGAAGCTATTTCAGTTTCATAAGAAAGAAACACAGTATACGCTGCGGCTGATTCCGCTTGGCGGCTATTGTATGATGCTCAGCGAAGATGATGAAGAAAACGAAAATGATGAGAATTCCTTTGAGAAGAAATCCATCTGGGCAAGAATGGCGGTTGTACTTGCAGGACCTGCCATGAACTTCGTGATCGCATTTTTATTTTCCATGGTGATCATTCATTTCTGTGGAAGTGATCCTGCGATCATAGGAGCAGTATACAATAAAGATAATATTGAAAAATACCAGATCAAAAATGCCGAGGAATATTTTAATGGTGTATATCCGGCGGAAGAAGCCGGGATATCAGATGGCGACCGGGTATTGAAAATCGAGGGAAGCACGGTTAAGAATTTCCGTGAGTTACAGATCTACCTTCAGATTTATGGAGATGGTTCACCGATCGATCTGACACTTGAGAAAGAAGACGGAACGGTCTATGATACGACGGTATATCCGGCAAAGACACCGGATGGCTATAAAATCGGAATAATGAGTGTCGGTTATCAGCTCCCGAAGAACTTTGGAGAGCTTTGTAAATATTCTGCTTATGAGACCAGATACTGGGTAAAAGCAACCTTCTTAAGTCTGAAGCTGATCGTTACCCGTCAGGTAAGTTCGGATGAAGTATCCGGCCCGGTCGGAGTAGCGAAGAACATGAACGATACCTTCAATGAGGCAGCAAAGAGCAGTGTGCTCGATCTGTTCTTAAACTGGATGAATTATATCGTACTGCTGTCGGCAAACCTTGGCGTTATGAACCTGCTGCCGATACCGGGCTTGGATGGAGGACGATTTATCTTCCTGTTAATTGAAGCAGTAACGAGAAAGAAGGTTCCGAAGGATAAGGAGAATATCGTGACGCTGATCGGATTTGTTCTGGTTATGCTGTTGATGGTTGTGATATTATTTAACGATATCAAGAACGTATTCTTTCATTAGATGAATAGGAGTTAAACAGGAGTTAATATGTACAGAGATCATACAAAAGTTATCAAGATAGGAGACCGGGTGATCGGTGGTGGGAATCCGATCCTGATCCAGTCGATGACAAATACAAAAACCAGTGATATAGATGCTACAGTTGCACAGATCTTAAAACTTGAAAAGGCAGGCTGTGACATCATCAGAAGCACCGTAAATGATGATGCGGCAGCGGCAGCGATCCCTGCGATCAAGAAACAGATCCATATTCCGCTGGTTGCAGACATTCATTTTGATTACCGTCTGGCGATCGCAGCGGCTGAGGCGGGAGCAGATAAGATCCGTATCAATCCGGGTAATATCGGTGGTAAGGATAAGCTGGCACAGGTAGTAGCGGTATGTAAGGAACGGAATATACCGATCCGTGTCGGTGTAAACAGCGGTTCCCTTGAAAAAGAATTAGTTGAAAAATACCATGGCGTGACAGCGGAAGGAATCGTTGAGAGTGCGTTGGATAAGGTTCATATGATCGAAGACTGCGGATATGACAATATGGTCATCAGTATTAAATCTTCCGATGTTATGATGTGTGTAAAAGCACATGAGCTGATCGCAGATCAGACGAATTATCCGCTGCATGTGGGTATCACGGAATCCGGTACGGTTATGAGCGGTAATATCAAATCCTCCGTAGGACTTGGTATTATCCTGCATGAGGGAATCGGAGATACGATCCGTGTATCCTTAACAGGGGATCCGGTCAATGAGATCATGACAGCAAAGATGATCTTAAAGACGCTTGGACTCCGTACAGGAGGAATCGAACTTGTGTCCTGCCCGACCTGTGGAAGAACGGAGATTGATCTGATCGGACTGGCAGAACAGGTAGAAAAGCTGGTTGCCGATTATGATCATCTGAATATCAAGGTTGCTGTTATGGGCTGTGTTGTAAACGGACCGGGCGAAGCAAAGGAAGCAGATCTTGGAATTGCGGGCGGAAAAGGCTGCGGTATCCTGATCAAAAAAGGCCAGATCATAAAGAAGATCGACGAGAAAGATATATTATCAACATTAAAGTACGAGTTAGATAACTGGAGTGAATAGAACGTGCCGGTAGAAGCAAAATTATTTTTTGAAGTATTTCCTGAACTGAATATGGATAAAGAGCTGTCTTCCCTGTTTGAGGATACGATGATCGAAAAGGTGGTAATGAAGCAGGCAGAACGACGGCTTATTATCAGCCTTCTGTCGAAGCATCTGATTAGCCGTCCGAAGATTGTACAGGTGGAAGATATCATTTGCGGACATTTATTTCGTGGACGTGGTTATAAGGTCATCATTGATGACCGTTATGAGCTGTCTTCCCAGTACAATACCAGAACCTTAACAGAGGTATATAAGGACAGTATCTTGTATGATGTCGAGAAGATCAGTCATGTTGGATATCGTTTATTAAAGCGGGCAGAATGGTATTATGCAGATGATATTATCACGCTTGCGATGGAAGACAGTAAGCTTTCAAAGAGCCATTCAATCGGGATCAAAAAATATCTGGAGGAGACCTATAAGAAACGGTTCGGTATGGATATCAAGGTCGGTTTTGATTATACGGAATCTGATAAAGAGATGCTCCGCCGTGCAAATGAACAGAAGATGAAGCTTGAGATCGAGGCAATCTTAAGTAATGTACATGAGGATGCGGATCTGACCTTGGATGGTAAATCAGTAGATAAAAAGAAGCTGGTCGGAGAAGGCAAGAAGGATGCTCCGGCTGAAAAGAAAGCACCTGCACAGGAGGAAAAGTCGAAGGAGACATTTGCCGCCAGAAGAAAGAAATATACCTCGAATGATCCGGATGTATTCTATGGCAGAGACTGCGAAGGGGAACTGGTAAAGATTTCTACATTAGTAGATGGTATCGGTGAAGTCTGTATTCATGGCCAGTTGATCAAGATGGAAGAAAAGGTTCTCCGAAATGGTAAGACTTTATTCATCTGCAATATTACGGATTTTGAAGATACGATCGCATTTAAGATATTTGCATCAGAGGATGATGTGCCGGTTTATAAGGATGAGTTAAAAGAAGGAAGCTTCTATCGGTTAAAGGGTGTGCCGTTATACGATACTTTTTCCAAGGAGTTAAATATTGCATCTGTGCGTGGTATCAAGCATATACCGGATTTCCGTGTGCCAAGAGTTGACACATCACTTGAAAAACGTGTGGAATTACATATGCATACGGTTATGAGCGAGATGGACAGTGTTGTTGATATCGAGAAGATCGTGAAACGTGCAAATGACTGGGGACACCCGGCGATTGCAATCACGGATCACGGCGTTGCACAGGCGTTCCCGATTGCAGCACATGCAAAGGGTATGAAGGATGGCTTTAAACTGATCTTTGGCTGTGAGGGATATTTTGTCGATGACCTGAAGAATCTGGTTATCAATCCCAAAGGACAGGATTTGAATACAGAATATATCGTATTCGATATCGAGACGACCGGTCTTAGTCAGAAGAAGAATAAGATCATAGAGATCGGAGCTGTAAAGGTAAAAGATGGAGAGGAGATCGATCGTTTCTCGGAATTTATCAATCCGGAAGAACCGATCCCTTATAGTATAGAGCAGTTGACTTCCATTACAGATGAGATGGTTATGCATGCACCGACCGTCGACGTGATCCTGCCGAAGTTTTTGAAATTCTGTGGTGATGATATCGTTGTTGCACATAATGCAGCATTTGATACCGGATTCATCAAGAAAAATGCCAAAGATCTTGGAATGAAATTCGATAATACGATCATGGATACCATGACACTCAGCCATGTGTTATTGCCGGAGCTTGGTAAGTTTACACTGGATCGTGTCTGTAAGGCGTTAAATGTAAAAAATGAACATCATCACCGTGCTGTTGATGATGCAAATGCAACCGCAAAAATTTTCGTAAAATTATATGAGATGTTAGTGGAACGTGGCGTAAAGACGGTGGAGGATGTAAATGAATTAGGTTCTGCATCGGATGATACGATCAAAAAAGGCAGAACATATCATGGCATCATTCTGGCAAAAAATGAGATCGGCCGTGTGAATCTGTATCGTCTGATTTCTGAAGCGCATGTCAGATACTTCAACCGCAGACCGCGTATGCCTATGAGCATGATCAATAAATACAGAGAAGGACTGATCTTAGGTTCTGCCTGTGAAGCAGGTGAGCTGTTCCGTGCGGTCGTAGATGATGCACCGGATGAAGAAATTGCAAGACTTGTTAATTTCTTTGATTATCTGGAGATACAGCCGATCGGAAATAACGAGTTTATGACCAGAAAGAAGGAGAATCCTTGTACGATCGAGGATCTTCAGAATTATAATAAGCGTATCGTGGAGCTTGGACGATTATTTAATAAGCCGGTCGTTGCAACCTGTGATGTCCATTTCCTTGATCCGGAAGACAGTATCTATCGTGCGATCATCATGAAAAGTAAAGGTTTTGAGGATGCAGTTAATCAGCCTCCGCTTTATTTCAGAACGACGGAAGAAATGTTGGCGGAATTCGAATATCTGGGAAGTGAGAAAGCCAGAGAGGTCGTTATCACGAATACGAATCTGATCGCGGATATGGTGGAATATATGGATCCGGTTCGACCGGATAAAGCTCCGCCTATCATCGAGAATTCAGATGAGACACTTACGAATATCTGTTATGAAAAGGCTCATAAGATCTATGGACCTGATCTGCCGGAGGTCGTTGTAGAACGACTGGAACGTGAGTTACATTCCATTATATCAAATGGATTTGCCGTTATGTATATCATTGCACAGAAGCTTGTGTGGGATTCCAACGATCATGGCTATCTGGTTGGTTCCAGAGGATCTGTAGGTTCTTCCTTCGTAGCAACGATGGCGGGTATCACAGAAGTTAATCCTCTGTCGGCACATTATATTTGTCCGGAGTGTCATTTTGTTGATTTTGATTCCGAGCTTGTAAAATCATATTCCGGTATGTCGGGATGTGATATGCCGGATCGTGACTGCCCTCGATGCGGTCATCCACTGATCAAAGAGGGACACGATATCCCGTTTGAAACCTTCCTTGGATTCAAAGGAGATAAGGAGCCGGATATCGATCTGAACTTCTCCGGTGAATATCAGTCATGTGCACATGCTTACACAGAAGTATTATTCGGTAAGGGTAAGGCATTCCGTGCAGGAACTGTAACAACGGTAGCAGATAAGACAGCGTATGGTTATGTATATAATTACTTCAAAGATCTTGCAAAGGATGAAGCGAGAGCAGAAGCTACGGCAATGGGAGATCTGACCCAGAAGGAGATCGAGAAATATGTCGATGAAAAGGCTATCGTCACGAAACGAAGCTGTGAGATGGAACGTCTGGCAATCGGCTGTACCGGCGTTAAGCGTTCGACCGGACAGCATCCGGGTGGTATGATCGTTCTTCCAAGGCATGAGGAGATCTATTCCTTCACACCGATCCAGAAGCCGGCAAATGATATGACGACGGATGTCGTAACATCTCATTTCGAGTACCATTCGATCGATCATAACCTGTTGAAGCTTGATATTCTCGGTCATGATGATCCTACGATGATCCGAAGACTGGAGGATCTGACCGGCCTTGATGCAACCACGATCCGGTTAGATGATCCTGATGTTATGGCGTTGTTCCATGGAACAGAAAGTCTTCATATTACACCGGAGGATATCAATGGCATTCCGCTTGGCAGTCTGGGTGTGCCGGAGTTCGGTACGGATTTCGCCATGCAGATGTTAATTGATGCAAATCCACAGAACTTCTCGGATCTGGTGCGAATCGCAGGTCTGGCGCATGGTACGGATGTATGGCTTGGAAATGCACAGGAGCTGATCAAATCCGGTCAGTGTACGATCTCGACCGCAATCTGTTGTCGAGATGATATCATGGTATATCTGATCCATATGGGCCTGGAATCCGGTACAGCATTCCAGATCATGGAGAATGTTCGAAAAGGTAACGTAGCAAAAGGCAAATGTGCAAAATGGGAAGAATGGAAAGAGGATATGAAGGCACATGGTGTACCGGACTGGTATATCTGGTCGTGCCAGAAGATCAAATACATGTTCCCGAAAGCCCATGCGGCGGCTTACGTTATGATGGCGTGGAGAATTGCATATTTTAAGGTGAATTATCCGCTTCAGTATTATGCAGCGTTTTTCAGTATCCGTGCATCAGCCTTCAGCTATGAAATGATGTGTTTTGGAAAAGAAAAGGTACTGTATCATATCAATATGATACAGAGCATTGATAAGAATAAACGAACCGCAAAGGATGAAGATAAGTTAAAGGATCTGAAGCTGGTTCTTGAGATGTATGCGAGAGGTTTTGAGTTCATGCCGATCGATATCTATGTGGCGGATGATATCCGTTTTCAGGTGATAGATGGTAAGATCATGCCGTCACTGGCTTCCATTGAAGGAATGGGAGAGAAAGCTGCAAAGCAGTTGAAGGATGCAGCCGGCAAAGGCAGGTTTATCTCAAAGGAAGATCTGCAGGCTCATTCTAAGATTGGAAAGAGTGCGATCGACAAGCTGTCAGAGCTTGGCATCTTAGACGGTATGCCGGATACCAACCAGCTTACCTTTGATTTTGTATAGACGGGCAGACCCGCTGCATAGATTTTCCTTATATCATTTGTTACGCAGAACGTTTGCACTCTGTTTCTTACGTAGTGGTACTAAACTCGCTCCGTATAAAGGAGCTCGTTAAGGACCAACGTAAGAAAAGGTCTGCTTCACAAAGATATAAGGAAGATCTATGCAGCAGCCCTGTATCCTTTTCATTACGCAAAACACTTGCGTATTTGATTGACAATGCCCTTATTACAAGCTAAAATATGGTCAGTATAAAAAAATGTAAATTTACTGAAAAAAAAGCTTGCATTTTATCGTAGCTTCTGGTATATTAAACAAGTCGCTAAGATATATGGTTCATTGGTCAAGCGGTTAAGACGTCGCCCTCTCACGGCGAAAACAGGGGTTCGATTCCCCTATGAACTGCTATTTGATAACCTGGAAGTTTTTTCCAGGTTTTTTCTTTTTTATGCGTAATCTATAGTGCATGATAAAACTGCTTCGAATGAAAGACAGGCGAAAATAAAAACTATATTTATTGGAGGATTCCCATGAAGATTTTTAATACTCTTACAAGAACAAAAGAAGAATTTGTACCGATCAATGAAGGTAAAGTAGGAATCTATGTCTGCGGACCTACCGTATATGATTATATCCACATCGGAAACGCAAGACCAATGATCGTATTTGACACATTGAGACGGTATCTCACATATAAGGGATACGATGTAAATTATGTATCCAATTTTACAGATGTTGATGATAAGATCATCAAACGTGCAAATGAAGAAGGTGTTGATTCTAAGGTGATCTCTGAGCGTTTCATTGCAGAGACAAAGAAGGATATGGCAGCGATGAATGTACAGGAAGCTACGACACATCCAAAGGCTACCGAAGAGATACCGGATATGATCGAGATGATCAAGACACTGATTGAAAAAGGACATGCATATGAAGTAAATGGCACTGTATATTTCCGTACCAGAAGCTTTGCAGACTATGGTAAATTATCCCATAAGAATATTGATGATCTGGAATCCGGACACAGAGCAGAGAACCATCAGCTTAAGGTTTCCGGTCAGGATGAGAAGGAAGATCCACTGGATTTCGTTCTCTGGAAGCCAAAGAAAGAGGGGGAACCGTTCTGGGAGTCACCATGGGGTGAAGGAAGACCAGGCTGGCATCTGGAATGTTCTGTTATGTCTAAGAAATATATCGGTGATATCATTGATATCCATGCAGGTGGTGAGGATCTGATCTTCCCACACCACGAAAATGAGATCGCACAGAGTGAAGCAGCAAATGATAAGGAATTTGCAAGATATTGGATGCATAACGGTTTCTTAAAGATCAACAACGAGAAGATGTCCAAGTCACTTGGCAACTTCTTTACAGTTAGAGAGATCGCAGACAAATATCCACTTCAGGTTATTCGTTTCTTTATGCTGTCTGCTCACTACAGAAGTCCATTGAACTTCTCGGCTGATCTGGTAGAGGCATCCAAGAATGGTCTGGAACGTATCTTGACTGCTGTTGACAAGTTAAAGTCACTTGCGCCGGCAGATGTGGAGGGTTCCGATGTTTCTGTCGAGGCAGAATTAGATGGATATACAAAACGATTTGAAACAGCTATGGACGATGATCTGAATACAGCAGATGCGATCTCAGTTATCTTTGAATTAGTAAAATATACAAATATCAATATTTCAAATGATACACCAAAGAAAACAGTAGATCTGGCAATCCGGACGATTGAGAAGCTGTGTGATATTCTCGGTATCATTACAGAGCGGGAAGAAGAACTGTTAGATTCTGATATCGAGGCTTTGATCAATGAACGTCAGGAAGCAAGAAAAGCAAAGAATTTTGCAAGAGCAGATGAGATCCGTAACATGCTCAGTGATAAGGGCATTATTCTTGAGGATACAAGAGAAGGAGTAAAATGGAAAAGAGCTTAGATCAGTATTTTACTGCGATATTAGGTGTAGAAGATTCCAATCCGGCAGAATATTCCGGGCTGGCGCTTGCTTATATAGGGGACAGTGTATTTGACCTTTTAGTAAAGACCGTTCTGGTATCAAAGGATAACAAGCAGGCATTCAAATATCATAAAGAAGCTATTCATATCGTAAATGCAGAGTCACAGGCAGGTTATATCGATCTGTTGGAAGAGAAACTGACCGAGCAGGAAATGGCGATATATAAGCGTGGAAGAAATACAAAGACACATTCCAAGGCAAAGAATGCGTCGGTAGGACAGTACAGGAAAGCTACCGGTTTTGAAGCGCTGATCGGCTATCTTTATCTGAATAAAGAATATGACCGTTTATTTGAGTTGACAAGAGACTGCCTGGAATCAAAACAACTGATTGAGCATTTACAATCTGATGATGTGGATTAGAAATGGAGCATAAGCATGGAAGAAAACAGAAATGAAAAGTTTGAGATAGAGGGTAGAAATGCAGTTATGGAAGCATTTCGTTCCGGTAAAACAGTTGACAAGTTATATCTGCAGGATGGCTGTCATGATGGCAGTATCAATTCAATCGTGCGTGAAGCAAAGAAGCAGGAGACGATTATTAATTATGTTTCGAAAGAGAAGCTGAACCAGATGTCTTCGACCGGGAAACATCAGGGTGTGATCGCTCATGTGGCAGCCTATGAATATTCAGCAATCGATGAGATCTTTGCAAAGGCTGAGGAAAAAGGACAGCCGCCATTTATCTTTATTTTGGATGAGATTGAAGATCCTCATAATCTTGGCGCGATCGTTCGTACAGCGAATCTGTGCGGTGCACATGGCGTTATTATTCCGAAACGAAGAGCGGTCGGAATCACAGCAACAGTTGTTAAGGCTTCTGCCGGTGCAATCGCATATACACCGGTGGTTAAGGTAACAAATCTGGCGAAGACGATTGATGAATTGAAAAAACGTGGTATGTGGTTTGCCTGTGCTGATATGGATGGAGAACTGATGTACCGCTGCAATCTGACCGGACCGATGGGACTTGTGATCGGAAATGAGGGTACAGGTGTCAGTCGTCTGGTAAAAGAAAAATGTGATTATGTTGTATCCATACCAATGAGTGGAGATATCGATTCATTAAATGCTTCGGTTGCGGCCGGAGTATTGGGATATGAGGTTGTCCGTCAGAGGATGGGTGTGAAATAGGGGAGTACCAGCGTCGTGGGTGTGTATGAAACAAATACCGATGAAGAAAATATCCGGTTGATCCGGGAAGAAAATGATAATGCCGCTTTTGAATATCTGATCAAAAAGTATATGGGAATCGTAAAGAAAGAGAGCCGTGCCCTGTATATTATCGGTGCAGAAAATGAGGACATCATTCAGGAAGGAATGATAGGGCTCATTAAAGCTATCCGAAGCTTTGACGGAAGCAAAGGGGCATCTTTTTCTACATTTGCAAATCTGTGTATTAAGCGACAGTTGATCACTGCGGTGAAGCTGTCGAATAGGAAGAAGCATTCTCCGCTTAATTATTATGTATCATTTTATACGGAAAATGACGATGATGTTGCGCTTGTGGATGAGCTGCAGGCAGACCAAGCATTTGAACCGGAGAATCAGATGCTTGGGCAGTTGAAATCCCAGAAGCTTGCGGAAGCGATTGATAAAAAACTCAGCAAATTTGAAAGACAGGTGTTAGAAGGATATCTTGCCGGAAAAAGTTATGATGAGCTAGCGGAAGCATTTGGCAAGCCGTATAAATCTATCGATAATGCGATCCAGCGAATACGAAAGAAATTACGGGATATAGAACAGGATTAAATATATATTTAATAAACAGGATTTGGTCTGGAAATTGCAAAGAATAATTCGATAGTGACAAATGATCTATGAAAAAACTGAGCAAAAGATATAATTCTGGGGGAGCAGCTTATGATAAATTCTATAAATAAAAAGAATGGCCTGAGGAAAGTGATGATCATTGTCGGCATGTGCTTTGTCCTTGGGCTTTTTTCAGGATGTCTGGATTTATCGGATGAAACGAACGAAAATCCGACAGGAAATACAACAGAGAATATAACAGAGAATATAACAGAATCGATTGACAGTACGGAAGCTACGTCAGATGAGCAGATAACCTCGGAAGCGAATACCGGGGGCACAACAGACGATCTTGCCGGACTTACAGTTACTTTCTTAGATGTCGGTCAGGGGAATGCGGTGTTATTTTCCTGTGATGACCATTACATGATGATGGATGGAGGTCCGTCGTCAGCGTCTTCATTTGTCGTGGCATACCTGAAAAAACAGAATATAGAGTCACTTGATTATGTGATCGCGAGCCATTATGATTCTGATCATATAAATGGTCTGGTGGGTGTGTTGAATGTATTTGACACAGAGACTTTTATCGGCCCGGATTATGTTGCAGATACAAAGATCTATGATTCGTTGATGGATAAGCTTGCGGCGCAGAACCTGACTGTTACATTCCCAAAGGCAGGGGATTCTTATACCTTTGGTGATGCGGTATTTACGATAGTAGCACCAATCACTTATAGTGATGATAATGAAAATGATAATTCTGTTGGAATTCGTATGACATATGGGGATACTTCATTCCTGATCTATGGGGATGGAGAAGAAGCCGGTGAGCAGGCAATGATCGCATCTGGAGAGGAGCTTTCCAGTGACGTTCTGATGGTCAGTCATCACGGCAGCAGAAATGCCACAACAAAAGAGATGTTAGAGGCTGTTAAGCCCGGTTATGCGGTAATCAGCGTTGGGGCAGATAATTCATATGGACATCCGACCGAAGAAGTGCTTGATCGTTTGGCAAATGTAGGATGCACGGTGTATCGTACGGATCTGAATGGTACGATTCAGGCGTACAGTGATGGAAAAACAATTACTTTTATACCGGAACGGCAATCAGATATGTCAGGGGTGGGAGAAAATCAGAATCTGTCGGATGATACAACGAAAACTGATAATGTAACAAGAGAGAGTACGACAGAGAAAGTTCAGACGGAAATAGAAGCAGGATTAGAAAAGGCAGCAGAGCATACTTATATTATTAATACAAATACAGGAAAGTTTCATGAGCCGTCCTGCCGTTCAGTAAAGCGCATGAATGACAGCAATAAGAAAGAATATATCGGAAGCCGGGATGATCTGATCACGCAGGGGTATGAGCCATGTAAGATCTGTAATCCATAGGGTATGTTAAGAATGGGAGGATAAACGGATATGAAAAACAATTACAAATTTTTTCAGAATCGGGATTGTGAATTTTTCCCATGCCATAAAATAGAAAATGAAGATTCCTTTAATTGTCTGTTTTGTTATTGCCCCTTGTATCTGAAGGAAAACTGTCTTGGAAGTCCTGATTATATCTTAAATGGGAAAGGACAGAAAATCCGGGATTGCAGTAACTGTACGATCGTACATCGCCCGGAGATGTATGAAGCAGTGATTGCACAGTTTCAAAAGCAGGACTGTGTGGTATTCGTCAGTATTTGGGATCTGAAGGATGAAATCATGGCGCGGATCGCAGAGATTGCTTCATGGGAACAGATGGAGCCGGAGAGCAGAAAAGAGCATAAGGATGAAGCCGAGAAAACGGTTATGCGTTTTTTATCCAGATACAATAATCGAAACCGGTATCTGGTACCTGTACTTTTGCAGCCATTTTCCAGAGACTGTATTAAGTCTGATGGATTTATGCTCGGCAAAAAGAATATTTCATGCCGGATACTGGAACGAATAGATCCGTCAAAGATTACACAGGGATATCTGTATGCATTTCATGCCCCGGAGATCCGGATCGAGGAGATGGATTCATTACTAGGAACTTATTATCTGGAAACCTTTCAGATCGCATGTATGGATATTGTAAGAAAATGGATAAGAAAATACCTGGAACGAAAGCACAGTGTAGAGTTGGTGCATTACTGTAGTCCTTCTTTTGGACCCGGTTATTATGGAATGCCATTGGAAGCTGCCGGAATTCTTTGCAGCCTGATGGATACGGAACAGATTGGAATCAGTTGGCATAAAGAACGAATGGAGCCAATGATGAGTCTGGCAGGAATTTATCTGATTAGTGAAGAACCACTGATACAGAACTGGAACGATTGTGAAAACTGTATCGGACAGTCCGTTGGATGTGAATACTGTATAAATAAATCCGGACATTAAAAAAAGAGCTACTAACGGGAGTCGGACCCGTGACCTCCACATTACCAATGTGGCGCTCTACCACCTGAGCTATAGTAGCAACAACATTAGTTAATATATAGTAAAATGACGTATTTGTCAATAAGAGATTTGCTGAAAGTTATTGAAAATTACTGAGTTTTGCTGAGTTTTAGAATTTGCAGTTGAGGCTTTATGTAAAATGTGATAGACTAAAAAAAGTCATGCTAATTATATGAAGGAGGCATTAATGATGGCAGAAGAATCAATCGGGAAAAATTTTATTGAACAGATTATTGATAAAGATATAGCGGAGGGCAAGGTAACGAAGGTAGTCACAAGATTTCCTCCGGAACCGAATGGATATTTGCATATAGGACATGCCAAATCCATATTATTGAACTATGGCCTTGCACAGGAATATGGCGGACAGTTTAATCTGAGATTTGACGATACAAATCCAACAAAGGAAAAGACAGAATTTGTAGAATCCATATTAGATGATGTAAGATGGCTGGGTGCCGATTTCGGAGACAGAGTATTCTTTGCATCCAATTATTTTGACCAGATGTATGAAGCAGCAGTCAAATTGATCAAGAAAGGCAAGGCATTTGTATGTGATCTGACAGCAGATGAGATCCGCGAATACAGAGGAACTCTGACAGAGCCGGGTAAAAACAGCCCATACAGAGACAGAAGTATTGAAGAAAATCTTGCATTATTTGAAGCAATGAAGAACGGAGAGTTCCCGGATGGAAGCAAGGTGCTTCGTGCAAAGATCGATATGGCTTCACCGAATATTAATATGCGCGATCCTGTTATCTATCGTGTTGCCCGTATGACACATCATAATACAGGGGATAAGTGGTGTATTTATCCAATGTATGATTTTGCTCATCCGATTGAGGATGCGATTGAAGGTGTAACGCATTCTATCTGTACACTGGAATTTGAGGATCACAGACCTTTATATGATTGGGTAGTACGGGAACTGGAATATGAGAATCCACCAAAGCAGATCGAATTTGCAAAGTTATATCTGACAAATGTAGTTACAGGTAAGAGATATATTAAGAAGCTGGTAGAGGATGGTATCGTAGACGGCTGGGATGATCCAAGACTTGTATCGATCGCAGCACTTAGAAGACGAGGATTTACTGCGTCTTCTATTAAGAAGTTTATGGAGTTGGTTGGTATCTCAAAGAGCCAGAGCTCTGTTGATTATGCGATGCTTGAGTATTGTCTGCGTGATGATCTGAAGCTTACAGCAAACCGTTATATGGCAGTCCTGAATCCGATCAAGCTGGTGATCGATAATTATCCGGAGGATCAGGTAGAATATCTGCCGGTTGAAAATAATCAGGAAAATGAGGAAGCAGGCTCCAGAGAAGTTGCATTCAGCAAATATCTCTATATTGAAAGAGATGATTTCATGGAAGAACCGCCTAAGAAATATTTCCGTCTGTTCCCTGGCAATGAGGTACGTCTGAAGAATGCATATTTTGTAACCTGTACAGGATATGAGAAGGATGAAGATGGAAATGTAACAGTTGTTCACTGTACTTATGATCCTGCAACCAAGAGTGGTTCAGGATTCGAAGGAAGAAAGGTAAAAGGAACGATACATTGGGTATCAGCAGAAAGTGCAATTGATGCTGAGGTTCGTTTATATGAGAATATCGTGGATGAAGAAAAAGGTAAGCTGAATGAGGATGGTACTTTGAATCTGAACCCAAATTCATTGACCGTATTACAGGGATGTAAGCTCGAGAAAGCATTTGAAGATGCAAAACCCGGTGAAGCATTCCAGTTCCTTCGTAATGGATTTTTCTGTGTAGATTCCAAAGACTCTACTAAGGAGCATCCTGTATATAACCGTATTGTTTCATTAAAGAGTTCCTATAAGCCGGGAAAATAATATTTAGCCTATTAAAAGTATGAAAAATGATATATCAGAATTAGAAAACAGAAAATTATATATCCTGGTCTCCAAGACACACACAGTTCCTGCAAGAATCATCAAATTCTGGACAAAAGAGCCATATGCACATGCATCCATTGCATTGGATCTGGAGCTTCGGGAGATGTACAGCTTCGCCAGAAAGGGAATCTATAATCCGTTCAACTGTGGATTCATTATAGAAGATATTGATACCGGAATATTTGGCAGAGATGTTGAAACAAGCTGTGTTGTTCTGGAACTGATCGTGACAGATAAGCAGTACAGACATGTATTGCAGGAGCTTGCGGCATTTAAAGCAAATGCTGATCGCTATCGGTATAATTTTTGGGGACTTTATGGTGTTATACGAAATAAGGCGATTGAGAGGAAATATAATTATTTCTGTTCCCAGTTCGTGGCAAGTGTGTTAGAACGTTCTGGTATACATATTCTCGATAAACAACCGGGGCTTGTAAGGCCGGATGATTTTCGGAAGAGCAGTAATGTTAAGGTGATTTACAAAGGCCTGCTTAGAAGATATCGTGAATACCTGTGGACACATGATCTGGCACAGGCATTTGGCGGTCATGTAACCAAACAGGCAATGTAAAAAGGTGACAATATTGCTGTGAATTTTATACTATATAAAAAATACTGTGTACATTACACTCACTATTATGAAGCAAACCTGCCCGAACGCCAGTCCTTAGTGAGCCGTATAATACGGCGAACTTAGTACTGCTGCGTTGAGGGTAGAGCGAAAGCGTTTTGCGGAATAATAGTGAGTGTAATGTACACAGTATTTTTGTGTGTATCCTATGTTTATCAGGCAGTAATATTGTCGCTTTTTATTCTACAAATGTATGATTAGCCTTGATTATGCTGCGAGGTAGGGCATCCTTTGAGTTCTTCCATGGTTCATTCTTGAATCGATAGTCGAATTTATCGATGAACCATCCGATATCTCCGTTGACACGTTCCATGTTTTCAAAATATAAGTGATTCAAGGCTTCTATGAATTCTTCACATTGGTTTTTGGACAGCTTTGTGACAGAGGTATCGTAGAGGATACCGTAGTGGTAAGTACAGAAGCCCTTGCTGCTTTTGAAGGTATCCTTGAATTCAGGATCTTTTTTCCACATATGAAAGATCGTATCGACATAGCGGTCAAAGGTACGATTCATACGGTCACAGATAAAGCAGGAGCTTTCCAGTTCTTTGATATATGCACCGACACCGGAAAAATTTGACTGCTTGGAAAAAAGTCCCGGTTTTGCAGGAGTTCCTTTTTCTGATAAAGCTTTCAGATCCCGGATCGTTTTATCAGTGTGTGTCTTTAACATCAGGGCAAGTCCCAGACGATTCTTTTCTTTATATAACATGCCGATGTGATGGGAGCAGAAGCCCATTTTATCTGTCATAGCACGATTATCGTCTTCCATATAGCTTGGTCCCATCGTATATTCGATGGCATGTTCCTCCAGCGTTTTCTGCATCTGACAGAGAGGACATTCACAGTCTGCATGAAAGGCATCGTTGACAGGTATTGTGTATAATTGTTCAGCCATAGTATTCTCCATTTCTATATATCATTTGGATAGTAGCCTTTGAACAGGCGTTATCCTGTATCATGTCAGAAATCATCGGTTTGATTCCTGTATTAGAAGCATATCATGCAACACCTGAATTTACAAATCAAAATCGCCGGTTTTCGTTCTGAATTCAGGGTATATTTCATATAATGTAAGAGACCTTGTCCATTTAATATATTTTTTATCATTTTAGGGGTTGATTTTTTCCACAAAATGAATACAATAATAATTGTGTTAGCACTCGAGAGATATGAGTGCTAGGAACTGCCGGAGTACATAAGGCAGATAAGAACGGATTTAATATGTTAGGAGGAATATATATTATGAAATTAGTACCATTAGGAGACAGAGTTGTATTAAAACAGTCCGTAGCAGAAGAGACAACAAAATCAGGTATTGTATTACCGGGACAGGCAAAAGAGAAGCCACAGTACGCAGATGTTGTAGAAGTTGGTCCCGGAGCTGTTGTCGATGGCGTTAAGGTTCCTATGGAAGTAAAGGCAGGAGACAGAGTTATTTATTCTAAATACGCAGGAACAGAAGTTAAGCTCGGTGATGATGAATATATCATCGTAAAACAGAGTGACATTCTTGCAGTTGTAAGTGAATAATCAGATAGCAGAAAAACAGTTGGAGGTAGAAAGAAATGGCAAAGGAAATTAAATACGGAGCAGAAGCCAGAAAGGCTCTTGAAGCAGGCGTAAATCAGTTAGCAGATACAGTAAGAGTAACACTTGGACCAAAAGGAAGAAACGTAGTTCTTGCAAAGTCATATGGTTCACCACTTATCACAAATGATGGTGTTACAATTGCAAAGGATATAGAGTTGGAAGATGCATTTGAAAACATGGGTGCTCAGATCGTAAAAGAAGTAGCAACAAAGACAAATGATGTTGCAGGTGATGGTACTACAACAGCTACTGTTCTTGCTCAGGCAATGATCAATGAAGGTATGAAAAACCTTGCAGCAGGTGCTAATCCAATCATCCTCAGAAAGGGTATGAAGAAGGCTTGTGACAAGGCTGTAGAAGCAATCTCAGAGATGAGCCAGACAATCAACGGCAAAGAGCAGATCGCAAGAGTTGCATCTATTTCAGCCGGTGATGATGAAGTTGGACAGATGGTTGCAGATGCTATGGAAAAGGTATCAAACGATGGTGTTATCACGATTGAAGAGTCCAAGTCCATGAAGACAGAGCTTGACCTCGTAGAAGGTATGCAGTTCGACAGAGGATATATTTCAGCTTACATGTCAACTGATATGGAGAAGATGGTTGCAGAACTTGATAATCCATACATCCTGATCACAGATAAGAAGATCTCAAATATTCAGGATATCCTTCCGGTACTTGAGCAGATCGTACAGGGTGGTCAGAAGCTTTTGATCATTGCGGAAGATGTAGAAGGCGAAGCACTTACAACATTGATCGTAAACAAGTTAAGAGGTACATTCCAGGTTGTAGCTGTTAAGGCTCCTGGTTATGGTGACAGAAGAAAAGAAATGTTACAGGATATCGCTATTCTTACAAATGGTAAGGTTATCTCTGAAGAACTCGGTTATGACTTAAAGGATACAACATTAGATGACCTTGGCCGTGCTAAGAGCGTAAAGGTAACAAAAGAGAATACAGTTATCGTAGATGGATTCGGAACAAAGGAAGATATCCAGGGCAGAGTAAATGTTATCAAGGCTCAGCTTGAGGAGACAACATCTGAATTTGATAAAGAGAAGCTTCAGGAAAGACTTGCAAAGCTTGCAGGTGGTGTAGCAGTTATCCGTGTTGGTGCAGCTACTGAGACAGAGATGAAGGAAGCTAAGCTCCGTATGGAAGATGCATTAAATGCTACCAGAGCTGCTGTAGAAGAAGGCATCATCGCAGGTGGTGGATCAGCATATATTCATGCAGCTAAGAAGGTTGCAGAACTGGTTGCAGACCTTGAAGGCGATGAGAAGACAGGTGCTAAGGTAGTTCTTAAGGCTATGGAAGCTCCGTTATTCCACATTTCAGCAAATGCCGGTCTGGAAGGATCTGTTATCATCAATAAGATCAAAGAATCACAGCCGGGTATCGGTTTTGATGCATACAATGAGAAGTATGTAGATATGATCGAAGCAGGTATCATCGATCCTGTTAAGGTTACAAGAAGTGCTTTACAGAACGCAACATCCGTAGCATCTACATTACTGACAACAGAATCTGTTGTAGCTGATATTAAGGAAGATGCTCCAGCTATGCCGGCAGGTGCAGGTATGGGCGGCGGAATGGGTATGATGTAAAAATAAAATATCACTCATAAAGTTCAAATAGAGAATAAAAAGGAAGATAGTATTGTTTATTATCGTGTAAGATACATGATAGTGACAGGCTATCTTTCTTTTTTTATACACGCATAGACCATATTTCCAGACCTAGTGAAACATTTCATGCCGTTTTTCAGACATTTCGTGCATAGAATCCGGTAAGGAGAAATGATTATGGTACAATACCAGAAAATAACTTATTTGGAACAACATAATGAGATATGCAGATATAATTATACTATATGTTGTATTATGTGTTGTATTCAGATGAATGAAAGGGGATAAGAAAATATGGTAAGACGACTAAAAGAAAACAAAGTTACAGGCATCCTGACGGCCTTGCTGGTTGGCATTGTTATGTTTGTTGGCATGGGAACAATGAAAGTAAATGCAACAGAATACAGGTCAGGAACGATTGATCCTACGACTCTACAGGTAGGGGATACGGTTTATGTAGGAGCTGAGTTATCTCCAGACAAACAGATAGTAGTTTGCAAGCAATGTCATATGATCTGGATAACATACGGTGGCTCTTCGCAATATGGAATTGGAGACAGAATCAATTCTATTGTAATGAGATCAGATGCACACAAAGATCATGCCGGTTATGTTGGATATAGTGAGTTTAATTTTTACTTCACAGGAGAATATTTACCTAGTAATACTCCATATACAGTTATGGGAAATTCAAATCTTGGATATACGATTAAATATAATACAAATGGTGGTAGTGCAATAGCGGATGCTGTTAAACAGACACATATACCGAGTACATTTCCAACAACGACCAAAGCTGGATATGATTTTATTGGCTGGTATACAGATGAAAATCTTACACAGCCGGTATCGCGAGAACTTTCAATATTTGAAGATATAACATTGTATGCAAAGTGGTCGAAATCAAGTGTACACCAGCATACATTTTCTGATAGTTGGAGCAGTAATAAGTATGGTCATTGGCATGCGGCAACCTGTGAACATAGTGATTTGAAGGAAGATTTCCAGGAACATTCTTATGGAACTGCAGGTGAAGCCAGATATACATGTTCAATTTGTAAGTATGTAGATGCAGACAAGAAAGCTGCGGCAGATATCGTAGATGCGTCAAATACAGTATTAAAAGCAGACGAAGTGCAGGTTGGGGACAAGATTTATTTTGGTAATCAGCTATCACCTAATAAATGGATCACTGTATGTAAGAAGTGTCATATGATCTGGATCACATCTGCTGATTCTGATCCGGATGATATAAGCGTTGGAATCGGTGTTGGAAGCCAGAAGTGTTACGAAGTTGAGCAGACGGATGAACATAAAGACCATAAAGATGATGTTGGATATGCAGATTTTAATTGGTATACAACAAATTCAAACAGTCCATTAGAGAGAAATGTTCCATATACAGTTATCGAGAATGATAACCTTGGATATAAGATTACATATAACACAAATGGTGGAAGTGAAGTAACTGAAGCCGTACATCAGAAGAAGCTCCCGGGTGTGCTTCCAACAACAAGTAAAGCTGAATATGAATTTGCAGGCTGGTACACAGACGAGGCACTCACAAAGGCGGCTGTGCCGGGCAAAGCTTTAACAGGAAATACAATTCTTTATGCAAAGTGGACAGTGAAGCAGTCTACGCCATCAGATCCAGAGCCTTCAAAGCCAGTAGTAAAAGCAAAACGGACAAAAGTAAATGATCAGGCATTAAGCTCCAAGTTCAGTATCACTACAGGAAAGACGATAAAAGTAACGTGGGGTAAGGTTGCAAAAGCAGATGGATATGATGTATATATGGCATATTGTAAGAAGGGAAAATACACCGTTGTTAAGTCTGTAAAAGCTGCAAAGACCTTATCTGTGACGATCAATAAGCTGAACAAGAAGGCTGTAAATCAGAAAGATAATGTAAAATGTTATGTAGTTGCATATAAGAAGGTTGACGGCAAGAAAGTGACCATTGGAAAATCCATTACAGGTCATGCGGTTGGCAAGAAGAATACGACTGTAACAGATGTCAAGAAGATTCAGATAAAGAAATCTGCTTACAGCCTGAAAAAGGGAAAAACAGCTAAGATAAAAGCAACTATTGTTAAAAAGAATAATAAACTTCCACTTTTTGGTCATACAGCAAAATTCAGATATGACACATCAAATAAAAAGGTAGCAACTGTATCCAAAGATGGCAAGATCACAGCAAAAGAAAAAGGCACCTGTTATGTATATATCTATGCAGTAAATGGATGCGCTAAGAAAGTAAAGGTAACAGTTAAATAAAAGTAAATAGAAAGAAGTTATAAATTCGGCAGTGGCTTGGATGGACAGTAGTCTGAGACCACTGCTGATAAATGTTTCTGATAAATATTTCTAAAATAAGATGTTGACACACATGGATACATTTGATAATATTTATCGAGTAACTTAATATTCCATGAGGGAGTAGTTAGCGCGAAAGTGTGATTTGTCAACATTCTGATTATAATAAGAGAGTATAATCTGGCAAATCTTAAATAATGAGACTCATGTATATCGATTAACAGCTTGTGTAATATACACCGGCGGATAATTGATATACATGAGTCTTTTTTAATCTGTCGGACATACTTTATAGTAGCAGACAGTTCGGCTGACATCACTGGTATGGATAGAGAAAAAGGAGAATAACATGGAAAAATTCATTAACAACGCCCCGTTTGCTCTTGTAATTGTAATTCTTGTGATCGGTTTTGTACTGCTGATCAAAGGAGCGGATTTTTTTGTAGAGGGAAGCTCGAGTGTAGCAAAGAGACTGCATGTTCCATCTATAATTATTGGACTTACAATTGTTGCGATGGGAACATCACTTCCGGAAACAGCGGTCAGTGTATCAGCATCAATAGCAGGAAATAATGAACTTGCAGTTAGTAATGTAGTTGGTTCTAATATTTTTAATCTGATGGTTGTTATCGGAGTGTGTGCAATATTAGCCACAGTAAATGTTGCAGGAGAAACGATAAAGAGAGATATTCCGCTTTCGCTTATATGTGCCGGACTCTTAATGCTTTTAGGAATAATCGGCCTTGGAGACAAAACAGGCATGACGTTGGGACATATGGATGGTGCTATATTTATTGGTTTATTTGCAGGATACATTTTTTACATGATCAGGATTGCATTAAAGGCCAACAAAGAAGGAAAGAAAGTTGAGATTGAAGGTGGCTCGGATGAGGAAATTAAGCTTGTATCCGTTCCGGTCAGTATTCTGTTTATCGTTGGCGGAGCAATAGCGATTGCAGTCGGAGGGGATGTGACCGTTGATGCGGCATCAAGAATTGCAAGTGATCTCGGAATGAGTCAGACACTGATCGGACTTACAATCGTTTCGATAGGCACGTCACTCCCGGAGCTTGTGACCTCAATTGTTGCAGCCAGAAAGAATGAAGTTGATATGGCGCTTGGTAACGCGATCGGTTCAAATATATTTAACATACTTATGGTACTTGGTATTGCATCAGTGATCAGTCCGATCAGTATAATCAGAGAGAATATTATTGATCTGTGTGTACTGGTTGCATTTACTGTGTGTGTATGGATATTCGCAGGGACAAAGAAGAAAATCGGAAGAATCGAAGGTTTGTGTATGGTTGCTCTCTATGCAGTATATGCAGTTTATATTGTAATAAGATAAATGTGGGTATAACAAATGATATTATTTTTAAAGGTATTTTTTACGGAATTCATAGCGGAGATGGGAGATAAGACACAGCTTATGTTGATTGCTCTTACGTCTAAGTACAAATTAAAAGATATCATATTAGGAACTGCTGCCGCAATTCTTGTACTGAATGGTCTGGCGGTTCTTGCAGGTGGACTTGTCAGCGAATTTGTTCCGGAATGGCTCATTAAGAATATTGCAGCACTTGCATTTCTTTACTTCGCAGCATCAACGATTTCCGATGGCGACGAAGAGGAAGAAGAAAACGGAAGATCAAAGATCAAGTTTGCGCCATTGGCTGTTTTCTGTACTTTTTTTGTAGCTGAGCTTGGAGATAAGACTCAGCTTACCGCTATAACATTTGGTGCAAATGAAGGTATGGGGGCAGCACTTATTGTATGGATCGGTTGTTCGCTCGGATTATTTGCAGCGGACATTCTTGGAATGCTGATCGGTTATCTCTTAAAGAGCAAAACTCCGGATGGACTGCTTAACACACTGGCATTTGTGATATTCTCGATATTTGGTGTGTATGCACTTTATCAGGGCCTTAAGCTCATCTCTTCAAGTGTCTGCCGGATTCCGGTACTGCTGATACTTATAGCTGTAGTCGTTGTATTTGCGGGCTTATGTGCATTCCTTTTCGTACGGCGAAAAAAGAAAAAAAATACAGGAAACGAATAGAATACAAATCTCATTTCATTAAATAAATAGTCTGGATGTCAACGATAAGATTAACAATTCTGATAGATTATTGCGCGAAATAGTAGAAATAGTGCCATTTTTGTTTGATATTATACAAGAAACACATAAAGATATATCGTATTATTGATAATATATGTTATATTTGTATGTAAGGAGAAAACATGATGGTTGAAAGGAAAACATTATCGCAATTATCTGTGCCAATATGCCTGGAAACTTTATTCTATATGCTTTCAGGGATGGTTGATACACTTATGTTATCATCTGTAAGTGATCAGGCTGTGGGAGCAGTGGGAACAGCAAATACTTATATAGGTGTTTTCATTGTCATGTTTGGAGTGATATCATCGGGTATGATAGCTGTTATGTCACAAAATATCGGAGCGGGAAGACCTGGGATAGCGTATCAGGCCAGACAGCTTGGACTTATGTTTAATGCGTTCATTGGTATTCTGATGTCTGTTGTTCTTGCAATTTTTTCCGGCAGAATACTTAAAATAGTAAGTATTGCTTCTGCTTTGTTTGAACCGGCTGAAACATACCTCAAAATTGTTGGTGGAACATGTTTTTTAAATGCGCTTATTCCTATTTTTTCCAGCTATTTGAGAGTATTTGGATATACAAAGCATTCCCTGATAGGAACTATTGTTGGAAATGTTCTTAATATAATACTTAATTCGGTATTCTTATTTGTATTTAACTGGGGAGTAATGGGAGTTGCCGTTGCCACGGTTATTTCAAGGGTTGTAAATCTTGTTATTGTAGCGGTGATGGGCGCTGTACTTATAAAAGCAAAACAAAGTCCTGATCGTATTTTGCCGCGAAAGATACTTGCGCAGATTGTTAAAATAGGTTTTCCTTCTGCATTTGAAACAGCACTTTATAATATAGCAATGACATTTATAGTGCGTTTTATGAATCAGATGGATGCGAACGGAATGAATGTCACAGCTCGTTCGTATGCTATGCAGATAGCAAATTTCTCATATTGTGCAGGAGCTGCATTGGCACAGGCTAATGCTATTATGACAGGCTGGAGAATCGGAGCAAAGGATTTTGAAGAATGTGACAGGGGTATAAAAAAAGCAGAGATATATGGCCTTGTAATAGCCACATGCTTCTCTGTGACATTTGCACTGTTCGGACACATTATAGTGTATATATTTACGGATGATGCACAGATGATAAGCCTTGTGGTAAAATTGTTAATAATAGATATATTCCTTGAACTTGGAAGGGTGACAAATCTTGTGTATAGTCAGGCGTTAAAAACCAGTGGAGATGCAGTTTTTCCGGTTATAATGGGTGCAATTTTCATGTATCTGTTTGCGGTTGGCGGTACATATTTTCTTGGAATACATATGGGCTTTCTGGCGGTAGGAGCATATATTGCCATGGCAGGTGATGAATGTGCGAGAGCTGTTGGAATGGTGCTTCGATGGAAAAGCGGAAAATGGAAAAGTAAGAGTCTTATAGAATTATAGGAGCAATTATGTATTTTGAATTAAAGGAAAATAAACCACATGGTACAAAGGATGATCCGTTCAGTACATATCACATAGAGAATGCGGGTCAGTCCTTTCAGATACCGGTACATTGGCATGATGAATTCGAAATTATATATGTAAAAAGTGGCTTTTTGACTGTAAACATATCAGGAGAGAACTATATCGGGAAACCCGGGGATGCCTTCGTTGTATCACCGGGCAATCTGCATTTTATGGGTTCAAAGACCGGTACTGTAGATTATTTTACTTTTCTTTTCCCATTGAAATATATATCTTTTTATACAGATGATATACTAGATGATAGATTACTTGAACCATTAGACAGTGGTCGTCTGATGATAAGTCCCAGTGTAAAAGATACGATAAAAGAATTGTGTGAGCAGCTAATTGAGATATATGAAGTAAAAAAGAGTGAAAGAGAGTTGAACGTAACGACGCAGATAAAGACCAAAATAATTCTTTTACAATTTATTCTTGAAATGTGGGAAAAAGGATTTATAGTAGAAAATAACACAAGTGGTAGAAATATTGTAGAAAAAGAAATGGTCTCGTATATACAGCAGAATTTTACAGGAAAAATATCATTAAGAGAATTTGGGGAGCAATTTCATCTTTCTGAGAAATATATATCCAGATATTTTAAGGAGCATTTTCATATTACCCTTTCACAATATGTGGCGTATTTACGGTTAGAGTATGCAAAACAGCTGTTGCAAGACACCGATATTTCTGTTACAGAGGTAGCAATGCGGAGCGGTTATCAAAATATAAGCTATTTTATCAGAAGTTTTAAAAAAACATACGGAGTTTCTCCGTTAAAATACAGAAAAAAGCAAGTTGACTGTATGCAATAACATTGTATTGGCCGCGTTAGCTCTGATTTTGTAACGTTTTACGTTTTATGGAGGAAAATGATAATGTCAAAAGATGAATATTTAATTACAGATGCCCCTATAAAAGCACTGACTGTATTTGCAATGCCTATGATTCTGGGCAGCTTCTTTCAACAGGTATACAATATGGCAGATTCAATCATTGTTGGTCAGTATGTCGGTGCTCCTGCACTTGCGGCAGTTGGCGCCTGTGCCGCACTGACAAATGTTTTTATCTGTATAGCACTCGGTGCCGGGGTAGGGGCGGGAGTGCTCGTAAGTCGTTATTTTGGTGCCCAAAATTATAGCAAAATGAAAACAATTGTAGCAACATCCTTGATCAGCTTTTTGATTTTAAGCGTACTTTTGGGTATTTTCGGTTTTTGTTTTTCTCGTTTTATGATGACTTCATTACAAACACCTGCTGATATACTGGAGGAAGCAGTGTTGTACCTTCGCGTTTATTTTGTGGGATTTCCGTTTTTGTTTATGTATAACATTCTTTCAACGATGTTTAACTCAATCGGTGAATCGAAGATTCCGTTAGGCCTTTTGATAGTTTCTTCTATTTTGAATATTTTTATGGACATTTGGCTGGTAGCCGGTCTTGGTCTGGGTGTGTTCGGTGCTGCTCTCGCAACTCTTATTGCACAGGGAATTTCCGCCGTGTTCTCGCTTTTGATTTTCTTTAGCCGGATGCGTCGATATAAAAGTCCCTTTAACTGGTTTGACAGGCAGGAACTATCTTCTATGCTTCAAATTGCCGTTCCGTCTGTTCTGCAGCAGTCTACAGTGTCAATTGGTATGATGATCGTTCAGGCTGTTGTAAATCCATTCGGCACGCAGGCTCTTGCAGGTTATGCAGCAACGATGAGAGTAGAGAATGTTTTTTCATTGATATTCGTATCCATTGGTAATGCAGTTTCACCATATGTTTCCCAGAACTATGGTGCAAAGAAAATTGAACGTATCAAAAAAGGATATCATGCTGCGTTGGTGTTGGATGTATGTTTTGCAGTGCTTGCTTTTGTAGTCATTGAAACACTGCACACACAAATTTCTTCGCTATTTCTTGGTAAAGATGGAACTGCTTTGGCGTATCAGGTGTCTGGCGATTATATGAGATGGCTTGGTTATTTTTTCATTTTTATGGGTATTAAGATGGCAACTGACGGAGTCCTTCGCGGACTTGGAATTATGCGTCCGTTTCTCATTGCAAATATGGTAAACCTTGCGATACGATTGTCGGTTGCATTGATTTTTGCACCCCGTTTCGGTATTGCATTTGTCTGGCTTGCTGTACCGGCCGGCTGGCTTGCAAACTTTCTGATTTCGTATGTGGCACTTAGAAAAAGCTCGATTATTCATCTAAAATTATACAGCAATTAATACGGAAAAGAAGTTGGAATGATATAAAAGAATTTGAGCGATTAAAATCAATTTACACGTTTGTAAGAGATGAAGATCATAGAGTGTGGTTTTGTCCGTTTACATAGCATAAATCTCAATTAGTTTTATTGCTTTTTTCTTGATAATTACATATAATGTAAACGAGCAAGTACACTTGCTTGATTTAAGTGCGTTGCTACTTTGAGTGCAAACCTTTAATTTAAGTGCTTTGCAGCTTAAAATGCGAATTGTTAATTTCAGGGAGATAAGATGATTAGCTCCCTGTTTTGCTATACTATGGAGATAAAAATGAAAAACAAATCGGTGAATGCGTTCTATACGGCTGAGATTTTAGCACTTGTAGTTGCTTTGATTTTCTTTGCGGCCGGGTATGCCGAAGGTGGTCGGATATGCCTGTAAGAAGAATCATACAACAGGAACTGTAACATATCAAAGTTCTCGGCAGAGCTCCAATCATGTCAAGGTACATAGCGGAAATGATGTCAGAAATTATAAATCACGTTATGGGAAAGGCATCCGGTCAACTTATACGGTGCTGCAGATTAAGTCGAATTCGCCTGTCAATGGTGCCGATGTGTTCTGGTATGAGGGAAATTGCAGCACTCTGGGCAGTAAGAATGTTTATATAGGCTATAATGATAATTCCATGTCGGTCTTATCACAGTTTGAACTGGTAATGACGATCATAAGCGGTGCATTTTTATTATTACATGCAGTTTCAGCACGGTTGCTCAGTAAGAAAAATCCATATGGCGGGAAGCTTTTCTGGTTTTTTAAATTTTGACCAACCCTGCCGGAAGTCATTTTATATTATGACAGAATTAAGTTGATAAAACAGAAAAATTAGAAATTTTAGAGGTATAAAGAATGATAAATTTAGTAGCACTTCCGTGTTTATGTGTAGATGTTTTTGATGGAACTGATGAACTATATGCTGGCGGTGAAGCCCTTAATTTTGCAGTCCATGCATCAAAATTTGAGGAGTTCAATGTTTCAATATTGGGTGCGGTTGGACAGGATTCTTACGCAAAATTTATTATGGATTCTATTTCTGATAAGAGAATAGATGTAAGCCACGTAAGAGTAGAAAAGGATAAAGTAACAGCGAATAATCGTACATATCTTACAGCCGACGGTGACAGATATTACAAAGATGATTCATGGACGGGTGATATTGTTGATAAAATGATATTGAACCATGATGAATTGGAGTTTATCAAAAAATCAGATGTTGTATTTGTACATTTTTGGGCAGGCTGTTTTGGACAAATTATAGATTTAAAAAAGAATAACAATTTCAGATTGGCAGTGGATTTTGTAGAATATCGTAATTTTAAAGAAATGGAAAAATATGCACCATATATAGATTATTTCATGATTAGTGGAGAGAAATCAATTCTCCCAATATTTGAAGCGTTTTCAGAGAAGTATAAAGGGCTATTTAATGTGTCTTTAGCTGATAAAGGAAGTGTTACATATCATAATGGTGAAAAGTATTTTGTTCAAGCTAATAAAGTTAAAGAAGTAATTGATACTACAGGTTGTGGAGATAGTTACCATGCAGGCTTTGTATGTTCACATTTGATAAATGGGAATATTTATGAGGCTATGAGAGTTGGGACAGAATTAGCAACAGAGACGCTGTCTCATTATGGTGGATTTTAAGAGGAAGAGAGTTTTTGGAGTTCCTGAATTTCAATGATGGTTGGAATAGTATTGGATAATCTGTTACGGTGAAAAGAATTGTTATGAGAAAACAGCATATATTTCTTTTTATAACAACCAACGGATGAATGCGGTATAAATTATTTATGCTGGATGTCGGATTACTGGGGGCATTAAGTGAGTTGCCGGCGACATCTATATTGGAAGAAAATGATATTTTTATGGAATTCAAGGGTAATCTCACAGAGCAATATATGTTGCAGCAGATGATTTCAGATACACCGCACACACCGTATTATTATGGAACAGAGAAAGCTACGTTTTTCGGCTCTAAAGTATATGGATCAGGAATGGATGGTAAATATACCATTGTATGCGGTATGTAATTTATAAATATCAGTTTGTATAAGGGAATCGTGAAAATGGATATTAGATATAAAAGACTTACAGAAAAAGAACTGAATACGTTTATTCACATGAGGATAAATCAGCTTAGAGAAGAAGGTGCTAAAGAAAAGATAGATTTGGTTCCTGCATTGAAGGAATATTATACTCGACATATGGCGGATGGAACATTTGTATCTTGGCTTGCCCTTGATGAGGAAAATATTATTGGAACAAGCGGGATGTCATTTGTGGAGAAGCCTCCCTATTTTGGATGCCCAAGTGGAAAGATAGGATTGTTGTCCAGTATGTTTACTGATCCGAAATATAGAAGAAGAGGTATTGCAAAGGAGCTGCTATCCCGCGTTATAGATGACGCCAGGGAATATGGCTGTGGAACAATACAGATTACGGCGTCTGATATGGGAGTTAAATTATATACGGATTTTGGATTTGTACATAATGGTAACTTCATGCAATATAAACTTTAACGGCTATAGTATTTCTGATTGAAATGGGTAGAAAACAGAGGGATTATTTGATAAATTAAAAAGAGGAAAAAAATTTGACGATTGGTGCGATTATAGGCAAAGAGTATGAGCAGCAGTATTTTGATGAGTGTAAATATATTTGGAAAAATTATGTTTCGCAAGCTGGACAAGCAGATAATCTGCAGGGAAAATTATTAAGAGAAATAGAAAAGATCCGATGTGAAGACCAGGACAATGGAAATATTAACTGGGATGATGACTATTCCTATTTTTGTGATTTTATCAGTGGAAAATTAACGGAACAACCTATTTTTTTCAGAAGTCGAGAAACAAGAAATTAATTTAATAATGGCTTACATAAAAGAAAGTGGAACATACGCCCAAAAATTCTACAGCGGAAAAATATCAGAGAACAATGTGGATATGGAGAAGATTGCATATGTGAATGATAATTTGTACGATAGGATCTGCGATAAAATAGGACGCCTACATAAAGAAAATGGGGAGCCGATGCCATACGAGAAAAATGACGATATTGTGAGATGATTTCAAGAAGAGTGTTGGAGAAAAAACTTTTATGAAAAGCTTGGCTTTGAGGCAAATACGGAGGTAATGTTATTATGATCTTGTGCTTTTCCGGAACTGGTAATAGTCGTTATATAGCAAAGAAAATTGCAGATGAATTGCAGGACGAGATTGTAGATATGAATGCAAAAATCAAGGCAACAGATTATTCGCCAATGAAAACAGGCAGAAATATAATCGTAGTGGTTCCAACTTATGCGTGGCGTATTCCACAAATTGTATCGGAGTGGCTTTGTAAAACGGAACTGCTTTCTGCAGAACGCATTTGGTTCGTGATGGACTGTGGAGGCGAGATTGGGAATGCAGCGAAATATAATCGGCGCCTTGCGGAGCAAAAACATTTATGGTATATGGGTACAGCTCAGGTTATTATGCCGGAAAATTATATTGCTATGTTTGGTGCACCGAAAACAGAAGAAGCAAGAAAGATTGTTAGAAATGCGGAACCTGCTATTATGGATATAATTGCGCACATTAAGGCAGAGCAGCCGTTCGCTGTACCAAGAAACAATCTTTATGACCGGTTAATGAGTGGTCCGGTAAATCCGATTTTTTATCATTTCTTTGTGAAATCTGATGCATTTCGTACGGATGCTACCTGTGTCGGTTGTGGTCAATGTGTTAAGAACTGTCCATTGAACAACATTACGCTTAAGGACAGAAAGCCTGTATGGGGAAAGCAATGCACTCATTGTATGGCTTGTATTTGTTATTGCCCTACAGAAGCTATTGAGTATGGAAAAAAGAGTGTTGGAAAGCCGCGTTATCATTTCGAACAATTAGAGAGCAGATGATTTATAAATCTCTGTACGGAAATTAGAAATTGATAATTTGAAAAATTTCCAGTTTGAAGGAGCGACAGTATATGAAGTATTTATACTTGCATGGATTAGGACAAAAACCAGACAGTTGGAACAGAGTAATAAAGGAAACGAAAGTGTCGGAAAGTAGTGTCAATTTGAGTTTGGCAGGGATGCTAAAGGGAAAAGCTGTTACATATAAGGAATTATATTCAGCATTCTCAGGAGAATGCGACAGGGAGAACGAAGAAATTGTCTTATGCGGGCTTTCTCTAGGCGCTGTTTTGGCACTTAATTATGCGATAGACCACCCAGATAAAGTAAAGGCGCTCGTATTAATTGCAGCACAATATAAAATGCCAAAAAACTTATTGAAAGTTCAGAATATATTGTTTCATCTTATGCCGAATTCGGCATTCAGTAAAATGGGTTTCAAAAAAGCGGATGTTATCAGCCTGTGCGGGACGATGGCTGAATTGGATTTCAGTGACTCCCTGCATAAGGTGTCTTGCCCAGTATTGCTCATTTGTGGAGAGAAGGACACTGCAAATAAAAAAACTTCAAAAGAACTTTGCCATTATTTGAACAATCCCTACTTCCATGAACTTATGAAAGCAGGTCATGAAGCAAACATAGAAGCTCCGGAAGAGTTGGCGATCGTGTTGCAGAAATTTTATGAAAATATCAGATGAATTTTGATTTGCGAGGGTAATTATGATAAAAATTTTGAATGATATAAAGAATGCAGAAAATTCAATATCTAATAATAGAAAACTTATAAATACCATGGCTATATTGTTCCTTGGAATAGCTTTGGGATTTTTTTCAAAATATCTGGATTTTCGTCAAGCTGAACTTCCAGGTGTGCTTATGGCAATAAATGGAGTATTAGATATTAGTAATTTCCTTGGGCGTTTTGCAATCTGGGTATTGATTGCACTGTGTATTTCTATTTATAGCAATTCTGCAATAAGAGCAAGCATTAATGTTTTTGTATTCTTTGTTGGTATGGTTGCAACTTACTATTTGTATTCAAACTATATTGCAGGATTTTTTCCAAGAAGTTATGCAATGATTTGGGTTGGATTTACAGCTGTTTCTCCATTATTGGCTTTTGTCTGCTGGTATGCAAAGGGAAAAAGCAAACTGGCATTTATACTGTCGGCTCTGATTTTGGCAGTATTGTTCAATATGTGCTTTGTATATGGATTCGGATATTTTAGTGCATGGTCTGTTTTGGAAGTGATAGTCTTTATTATTGGATTTATTGTTTTGAAGAGAGACACATTGAGGAGTTCTGCGATAATGGGAACAGTTAGTATAGTTCTTGCATTCCTGTTTAATATTATTATTCCATTCCAGTTTGGATAAATAAGAGTTTGAGGAGAGAAATATGAATCTGACTATAAGAAAATGGAGAATTGATGATAAATTCAATCTTGCAATAAACTTAAATGATCTAAGAATTTTGAATAACCTTAGGGATGGCTTGCCTTATCCGTACACGGAAAATGATGCAGAAGATTTTATACGGGCGATGTTATCAGCGAATAAAGACAATACATTTGCATTTGCGATAACACTTGATGATAAAGTGATTGGAAGCATGGAGTATTTCGACAGGATAATATCCATTGCAAAACCGCTGAAATGGGTTATTACATAGGAGAACCCTACTGGGGAAATGGATATATGACAAATGCAATCAAACAGGTTTGTGAATATGTGTTTGAGAAAAAGGATATTATTCGTATTTTTGCTGAACCATTTGCTCACAATATAGCTTCATGTAGAGCATTGGAAAAGGCAGGATTTCAATACGAAGGAACATTAAAGAGTAATGCTGTGAAATGTGGCAGTATCATTGATATGAAAATGTATGCACTTGTCAGAGAGTAATTCAACTTCCAGTTGTACGCCCAGCCGATGGTGTGGCACTGCGGAGTCAGAGAACCAATTATGTTTTACATTGTGAATATTTAAGCTGGTATGCAAAAGGGTAGGAAGCGTTGCAGTCTTTATGTCAATTGGTTATTCCATATTGGGGATAGATGCAGGAATCATCAGGCACTTGATTAAAGGAGATACAGTATGAAAAAGATATTAAGAAATATTCTAAGAGTAATATTGATTGTAATCACGGTTATTGCATTATTCGTGATAATATCATTGGTTCGCCATAAAGTATGCAGTTCAAGAGAAAAGGATTTATTAACTCCGTTAGGTGAACTGGTAGAAGTCAACGGGCACAAGATGAGCGTATATACAGAGGGGGATGGTGATAAAACGCTTGTGTTCATGTCCGGAGGTGGAACCTGCTCGCCAATATTGGATTTTAAGTCTTTGTATTCGCTGCTTAGCAATGATTATAAAATCGTTGTAGTGGAAAAATTCGGTTATGGCTTTAGTGATGTTGTAGACGAAAACAGGGATATCGATACGATGTTAAGCGAAACAAGGATGGCACTTGATAAAGCCGGAATAAAAGGCCCATATGTGCTTTGCCCCCATTCAATGTCCGGACTTGAGGCTTTATACTGGGCACAGAAGTATCCGGAAGAAGTTGAGGCTATTGTTGGTTTGGATATGGCAGTACCAGACTATTATGATGAAATGAACATTAATATTCCTATTATGAAATTAGGGCAGTATGGTGCGGCACTTGGAATCACCAGATGGATACCGAGCCTTGCCGAGAGCGATGCAATCAAAGCCGGAACATTGTCTGAAAAGGAAAAAGAGATTTACAGAGCAGTATTTTATCAAAAAACTGCAACTGTAACGATGATCGATGAAGTAAAAGCTGTAAAACAGAATGCAAATATTGTAAAAGAAAACGGAATTCCGCAGGTGCCGATGTTATTGTTTATTTCTGACGGCTCCGGTGGAACCGGTTTTACAAAAGAAAAGTGGAGAAGTATTCCCGAAAATTATATTTCAGGTTGCGACAATGCAGGTTATATTGAATTAGATTGTCCGCATTATGTCCACGACTACAAATATGATGAGATAAGTAAAGAAATCAGGAAGTTTATTCAGTGAATGGAACAGGTGGTACATATGACTGTGTTGCTTTAATGGCATATTATGTCATTTGCAAATCAGTGACAAATCTTTACGAGATAGAAGAGATAAATGAGAACTTATGGAGGATGGAAAATGGTAAAACCTATTGTAAAAGATATTCTTTTTCTGGGACAGAAATCCGTTCCGGCAACACAGCTTGATATGAATGTGGTAAATGATCTTCGGGATACATTAGCTGCAAATCGTGAGCGTTGTGTCGGAATGGCAGCAAATATGATCGGGTATAAGAAAAATATGATTATTGTAAGTGCCGGACCTGTAGATATGATTATGATCAATCCGGTGATCTGTTCTAAGATCGGACGTTATGAAACAGAAGAAGGTTGTCTGTCATTAGAGGGAAAACGAAAAACAACGCGGTATAAGAAGATAGAGGTAGAGTTTCAGGATGCTGGTTTTGTAAAAAGAAAGATGGTATTTGAGGGATTTGTGGCACAGATTATTCAGCATGAGGTGGATCACTGTAATGGGATAGTGATATAACAGGAGACAAACATGGAAAAAGACTCAGGCAAATGGATCATGTATGGTGTAGACTGGGATGATCCGGAGTGTATTCATACAGTAGATGAGGCAATAGAATATATAAATGAGATTGGCTTCCTACCGCTTTTTAGAAATGATATACCGGGATTTTCGCTGGAAGAACGAACCGTGCCGGAGTACTGGTGGTGTGAGGATGTTGACAGAGATCCATGGATGTGGCGGGCGGTTATCGCAAGAAGACATGACATCGTATATGGCAAGTTTTTTAATAAAAAGGCAGGTTTTATATCGAGAAAATGGCTTCCTGTATTTGCCAATTACAGACGGGATGGATATGATTTTGATGCGCTGTATGAGGATGGAAAAGCCCCGAATAAGCATAAAAAGATCATGGATCATTTTATGGAAGCACATGTAGATACAGAACTGTATTCCAACGAACTGAAGAAAATGGCAGGGTATGGAAAAGACGGCGAAAAGGGATTTGATGGAGCTGTCACCAATCTTATGATGCAGATGTATCTTTGTAATTGCGACTTCAGAAAACGTGTAAATAAAAAAGGACTGGAGTATGGTTGGGATGTGGCGGTTTACTCGTCTCCGGAACATATCTATGGATATGATTATGTAACCTCCTGTTACAAGGATGATCCACAGGAGTCGTGGAATACGATCATCCGACACATGCATGATATTTATCCGATCGCAACAGATGCACAGATAAAAAAGCTTTTGAAATAGAATCAAAGAAATTTATTATATTTAATTAAATTTATCTTATGTGCAGGATAGGAGCACATATGACAGGCAGGAAACAGCAGGTTGCTTTTTATAAAACAGATTCTCCTATATGATATGAATAAAGGAGGACGAGTCATGGAAACAAAAAATATTATTTTTGAACTTCGTACAAAGAGAGGCATGTCACAGGATGAACTGGCTGAGAAAATAATGGTGACGAGGCAGGCTGTATCACGTTGGGAGAATGGAGAGACAATTCCTAACACAGATACATTAAAGCTTTTATCGAAGGAATTTGATGTATCGATCAATACACTACTGGGAGAGCCTAGAAAACTTATCTGCCAGTGCTGCGGAATGCCGCTTGAGGATGACACAATCATAGGACATAATAGTGATGGTTCATTGAATGAGGACTATTGTAAGTGGTGTTATGCGGATGGAACATATACCTATAGTGATATGGATGAATTGATAGATGTCTGTGTTAAACATATGGTAGACGAAAATGTTACAGAGAATCAGGCGCGTGTTTATATGAAGAAACTTCTTCCAAAATTGGATTACTGGAAAAGATATGAAGAACTGAGTGACAATGGTCAGTTTGATCAATTCAAGAAGGAGCTGATCAGAGAAATTAATGATCTTCATGTAGAAGGTCTGCCTGAGGTAAAAAGACTGAATGCCCTTGTTGGAGAATATGTGAATTTAGAATACAGGCTTCCGAATGGAGAAAAAGTGAAATTCCTGGATGACCGGAAAACATATTTAGGCAATCAGCTTGAATGTGAATTTGGTGGAGACAGATACTTTGGAGTTCTTGCAGATATGGATTTTATTCTGATTTCAACATATGAAGCTCAGGGCAAAGATCCGGAACTGATAATTTACAAAAAAAGATAATTGCTTGACAAATCATCTTTTTGTGCTATACTTCGTACCAACAGAATAGTAAAAAATAAGTACGCAAGGGTGTGTTACATCGGTTGCGTACTTTTTTTGTTTTATGAAATACAAGGGAGGTGGAAACTGGTGAAGACCCTTGAAACAAATGACTGGCTGGTCATGAACAGTATCATATACAAGATCTACACAACCGGTGATTTTGATGCCATGCGGACACAGTTTCTGGAACAGATCAAGACCGTCATAGATTTTGACAGTGCAGATTTTTATCTGGCATCATCAAATGAGAAAGAAAATCTGGAACGTCCGGTATTCCTCAACTGTGATGAAGACTTGTCAGATATTTATGAGAATATGGATTACAGCCGTGGTATTATGTTCAGTGGCAGGAGTATGGTATACCGGGAAACTGATATCATATCTGATGAGAAAAGAGTTCAAACCGAATATTATCAAAGAGTATATAAGCCAAATAACTGGCATTATGCGTTACAAATGATATTTGGACGGAACAAACATTTTCTGGGCGTAGTGACACTATATAGGACGATTGGTAAAGAGGACTTTACATATGAAGATGTATTCCTGATGGATATGCTTAAGGATCATATGGCATACCGGTTGTCACAGGACAGAAATAATCAGATGACCAGTCAGGAGAAAATGACGCTGACACAGGCAGTAAAGACTTATGATCTGACGAAGCGGGAGCAGACCATATTGCAGCTTTTGCTGCAGGGAATGGAGAATACGGAGATCTGTGACCATTTATCCATAACGGTAAATACACTAAAGAAGCATATTTTAAATATTTACCGGAAACTGGGAATTCGAAACCGTGTTCAGATGTTTAAACTGATTAAAGAAAAAGAGTAGTTAGTACTATAAAAGTAGTAGAAAAATGGTAATCCTGTTCTATTGAAGAATTAATTTGAAAGTAGTATATTTTCGTTAACAAGCAAAGGAGCTGTTCAGAGATGAACGGCTCTTTTTTGTTATATTAGTTGTATGTTGCAGATTGGAGGAAGAAAGAATGAAAGAAATTATATTAATAATCAGACCGGAAAAGCTGGAAGTATTAAAAAGCATATTGGATGAGAAGAATTGTGGTGGTATGACGATCTCAACCGTTATGGGATGCGGAACACAGAAAGGAACTGTTGAGGGCGTAAATGAGATTAAAGGCTTTAAAACTACGATCAATCTTCTTCCAAAAGTAAGAGTTGAAGTAGTAGTTGAAGATTCCAAGGTAGAACAGATTATTCTGGATGTCAGAGAAAAGGTAGCTACCGGACATGTCGGAGATGGTAAGATCTTCATTCGAAATATCGAAGAGGCTATACGAATCCGTACCGGTGAACGAGGAGAAAAAGCATTATAGAGAAATTTGAAAAAGAGGTGATATGATTTGGCAAATGTTATAGTTGATATCAAAGACGTAAATAAAATATACGGAACAAATCATGTTGTAAAAGATCTGAATCTGCAGGTAGAGGAAGGCGAGTTCCTGACATTGCTTGGATCATCCGGATGCGGTAAGACGACAACGCTTCGTATGATCGCAGGATTTGAAGAACCGACGACAGGCTCCATTCAGGTAGAAGGTGAGCCGATTGAAGATAAAGAGCCATTTGAGAGAAATGTAAACACTGTCTTTCAGAGTTACGCTTTATTTCCACATAAAACCATATATGACAACGTAGCATATGGTCTTAAGATGAAAAAGGTTCCAAAGAAAGAGATCAAAGAACGGGTAACGGAGATGTTAGAGATGGTTCAGTTATCCGGATTTGAGAAACGGTATCCAAGTCAGTTGTCCGGTGGACAGAAGCAGCGAGTTGCGATTGCAAGAGCGTTGATCAATCGTCCGAAGGTTCTGCTGTTGGATGAGCCGCTTGGTGCATTGGATCTGAAGCTTAGAAAACAGATGCAGCTGGAACTGAAACGGCTGCAGAAGAAATTACATATCACATTTATCTATGTTACACATGATCAGGAAGAAGCGCTTACGATGAGCGACAGGATAGCTATTATGCATGATGGTGTCATGGATCAGATCGGATCACCGACAGACATCTATGAAAGACCGGCAACCAAGTTCGTAGCAACCTTCATCGGAGAGACAAACGTATTTGACGGAACGATCAAATCGATCGTAAACGGAAAAGCGGTTATAGGAATTGAAAATGGAGATGTAACAACCTCCGGTTCCGCGACCGAGACAGAGGAAAAGAACACCGGATTTTCAGTTGGTGAATTTGTAACTGTTTCTGTTCGACCGGAAAAGCTTCATTTTTCGGCAGAACCGGTAGAGGGCTTCAGCGTACCGGCACTGGTCAAGGATTATATCTATGTTGGCTCAGTCGTCAAATGTCTGGCGGTTCTTCCAAATGGAAATGAAGTAAAGATGGAACGTCTGGCAGGCGAAGAACTTCCAAAATCCGGTGACAAAGTATTTATCTGCTGGAATCCGGAGGATGCGGTATTGATCCACAGTCTGGATAACAGCTTCTATCAGAGTCTGGAAAATATAACACTGGCATAAGGAGGTGTTTGATATGAATAAAAAGAGATTCAGAGAAAAGACACTTCCGGCAACGATCATGGTAGGGCCGGTGACCTTATGGCTGATCCTGTTGGTAGCGGTTCCACTCATCTATATACTGGTCATGAGTTTTTGCAGTATTGATCAGTATTACAATGTAACATTTCAGTTCACATTCGATAATTACAAACATCTGGCGGACAGTTCTTATATTAAGATCTATGTTCAGTCACTTGTGATCGCATTACTTACAACCGTGATCTGTATCGTGCTTGCATATCCGTTTACCTATATTATTGCAAGGACAAAGAGCAGATCAAAGAATCTGTTATATATGCTGGTTATCATTCCGTTCTGGACGAATTCACTGATCCGTATCTATGGATGGAAGACATTCCTTGGTTCATCCGGCTGGTTGAATACCGTGCTTATGAAGCTGCATCTGATATCAGAGCCATTGAACCTCTTATATAATCAGGGAACTACCGTATTTGGTATGGTGTACTGCCTGTTCCCATTTATGGTACTTCCGCTTTATACCGCGATTGGCAAGCTGGATCATACTTTACTGGAGGCTTCCTCTGATCTTGGAGCTAAGGGCTGGCGGACTTTTTTTGAAGTGATCCTGCCGCTGACAGCCAGCGGAATTTTCTCCGGCTGTATCATGGTATTTATCCCATGTCTTGGATATTTCTTTGTATCGAATATCTTAGGTGGTGGAAATGCAGATGTTATTGGTAACCTGATCGAGCGCCAGTTCAAGAGTGGAAATAACTGGCCTCTTGGTGCAGCCTTATCCATCATATTAATTGTTGTCACATTGATTCTCGTCAAACTGTACCAGAAGACAGGCGGCGATATGGATAGTCTGGGGGTGTAAACGATGAGCAGAAAAGCAAAAGTAAGAACAAAGAGTATTCTTTCAAAGATCTTTTGTTCTCTGATTTATATTGTATTGTTTATGCCGATTGCAGTTGTTGTAGTGAATTCTTTTAATGCAACGACATCAAAACCATATCTGACCTGGAAGGGGTTTACATTTGACTGGTATGTGAAATTGTTTGAAAATCAGTCGCTTCTTACATCCTTTGGCAATACGATGATCATAGCATTGGTCACAACTGTACTTTCAACGATTATAGGTACGCTCGGTGCGATCGGAATGTACAAATATAAATTCAAAGGAAAAGGGATCATAGACGGACTTTTATATATCCCGGTCGTTATTCCTGAGATTGTAATGGGTATATCCTTACTTACGGTATTCGCAAAGGTCTCGATCCCAAGAGGTATGCTTACATTGATCATTGCACATATCACCTTCTGTGTGCCATATGTTATCTTCAATGTCAGGGCAAGATTATCCGGCTATGATATTTCGATTGAAGAAGCAAGTATGGATCTGGGAGCTAACCGCATTCGTACATTCTGGGAGATCACACTTCCGGTTTTAAGACCCGGCATTACAGCCGGTGCATTACTGGCATTTACGTTATCGATTGACGACGTTATCATAAGCTACTTTGTAAATGGTAATACGATGACTTATCCGTTACAGGTTATGGCAAGTATTAAGAGTGGAGTAGCACCTGATGTAAATGCATTATCAGCGCTGATCTTAGCAGGCACGATCATCTTTGTTGTCCTGACTCAGGGCAATCTGTTTAAGAAGAAAAAACAGTAGCTGTATAGAATGAAACAGTAAACAATTTATAGAAGTAACCGAACAAGGTTCAAGAGTAGAAGGGAGACATAATTATGAAGAAAAACAGAAAAAGAGCAGTAAGTATTGCATTATCACTTGTTCTTGCAATGACAGCAGTAAATATCACAGGCTGTGGTAAGAAAGCAGACAGTACAAACGGAGAGTTAAACCTGTTCATCTGGACAGAGTATGTACCGGATGAAGTAATTAAGGATTTTGAAAAAGAATATGGAATTAAAGTAAATGTATCAACATTCTCATCCAATGAGGATATGCTTGCAAAGGTAAAATCAGAGGATGAAGGAACTTATGATATCGTACAGCCGAGTGACTATATGGTAGAATCCATGATCGCTCAGGGAATGCTTGAGAAGTTGGATCAGGATGCACTTACCAATCTGTCAAATATTGGTAGTCAGTATCTGGATCCTACATATGATCCGGGCAATGTCTACTCCGTTCCTTATCAGGGTGGTGTGGCAGCGATCGCAGTCAACACCGACAAGGTATCAACAGATATTAAGGGATATGCAGATCTCTTTGATCCTTCATTAAAAGGGCAGATCGTAGCACTGGATGACTACAGAGCAGTTATCGGTATGACGGAGAGAAGCATGGGACTCAGCATGAATGAAACAGATACAGCAAAGCTTGCCGAGGTTGAAACGAAGCTTCTGACATTAAAGGATAATATCGCAGTATATGACAGTGACAGTCCAAAGTCATCTCTGATCAGCGGAGATTGTAATATTGGTTACTGCTGGTCTGCTGAAGTAGCGCTTGCTATGGATGAGAACCCATCGATCAAGATTGTATTCCCTGAAGAGGGCGCATATAAATTCATTGATAACTGGGCAATCGCAAAGGGTGCCAAGAACTATGATAATGCAATGAAATTCATCAACTATATGTGTGATCCGGATGTTGCTACAAAGGTTATGGCGGAATACCCATATCTGAATGCGAATGCAACTGCAGTGGAGGCAAATGAAGATTACAGGGACAATGAAGCAAAGAATGTACCGGCTGAGGTATTTGAAAAAGGTGAATTTGTTGGAAATCTTGATACAGATACATTGACTGTTTACAACGATATGTGGAACAAATTAAAGCAGTAATACAAAACGGCAAAAGGCAGACAAAAAAGTTGATCAGGAGGAGTAAGATATATGGAACCAAAAAAGATGTATATTGATGGTGAGTGGGTAACAGGAAGTATGGAAAAGCCGTTTGACGTTATCAATCCGGCGACCGGAGAAGTGCTCGCGCAGGTCTATGAAAGCAGTGTAGAAGATACCAGACGTGCGATCGCTGCGGCAAAGAAATCATTTTACCAGACAAGAGAGTGGCGTGATATGGATTCCCAGACCAGAAGTGATATGATTCTAAAGATCGCAGATCTGATCGACAAATATGCCGATGAACTGGCAATGCTGGATACTCTGGATAATGGTAAGCCTCTTCGTGAAGCAGAAGGAGATATCAGTGATGGTATTCATTGCTTCCGTTATTACGCAGGCCTTTGCAAGACTCCGCATGGTGGTGTATATGAGGTAAATGATGGATTTGGTAAGATGCATTCATATGAGACCAGAGAGCCGGTCGGTGTCTGTGCGCAGATCACTCCATGGAATTATCCGTTTCTGATGTCTGTCTGGAAACTGGCTCCTGCACTTGCAGCAGGAAACAGTATCGTGTTTAAACCAAGTCCAAAGGCTCCGCTTTCAACAATCCGGTTATTCGAGATCTTTGAAGAAGCAGGACTTCCGAAGGGCTGCGTCAATCTGTTACAGGGTGATGCTGAGATCGGAACGGAAATGGGCGAGAATACCGATGTTGATATGATCACATTTACTGGAAGTACCAGAGTCGGTCAGAGTCTGATGAAAGCAGCCGCTACAAATGTGAAGAAGATCGGACTGGAGCTTGGTGGTAAATCACCAAATGTCATTTTCGCAGATGCAGATCTGGATGGCGCTGTAGAGTGGGCAATGATCGGTATTTTCTTCAATCAGGGCGAGGTATGTTCCGCAGGATCCAGAATCATCATAGAAGAAAGCATCCATGATGAGTTTGTTGCCAGATTAAAGAAAAAGGCGGAAGCCATGACGATCGGCAATCCGGTGAACAATCCGGATATCGGACCAGTCATTACGGAAAAGGATATGGAGAAAGTTCTGTCTTACATAAAGAGCGGTATTGAGGAAGGCGCAACACTTGTAACAGGTGGTGAGCGCTATACAGAAGGAGAATGTGCAAAGGGCTACTTTGTACGTCCAACGATCTTTGATAATTGTACTTCGGATATGAAGATTGTCCGTGAGGAGATCTTTGGTCCCGTTGTCAGCATCCAGACCTTTAAGACAGAGGAAGAAGCGATTGCGATGGCAAATGATACTGTATATGGTCTTGCCGGAGCTGTATTTACTTCCGATATAACCAGAGCACATCGTGTGATCAGTGAGCTTCGCGCAGGTATCACATGGATCAACTGCTACAACCCAACCTTCAATGAAGCACCTTGGGGCGGCTATAAGATGAGCGGTATTGGCAGAGAGCTTGGCGTTCATGGTATCGAGGAATATCAGGAGGTTAAGCAGATCAATATCAATCTGAACCCGGGTATTGTAGGCTGGTATGAACACTAGATAAAGCAGACCGTTCACTTTCTGAAAAATGAAGGTGGGCGGTTTTTTAATGCGTTTCAAATACCGAATGATTTGGCGAATAACAGAAATAGGGTAGAAAATGATACTTCGATAGAGGTATGACGATGAAATTACAAGTCAGTTATATGAGCTAAATATACTTATATTTAATTATATATAATAGATAAATGGTAGATAAATGGTATAAATTAGTAATTGAAAAAGAGCATGAGATACGATAATATACAGACATAGAAGCAAAGGAGCTTGTGAACAGGTCACAGGCTCCTTTTTTTCAGTTTAAAGATGAATATATTTTAAGGAGGATTTTAATATGAGTTATGAACAGGTAAGTAAGGATTTGGAAAAGGTAATAGGTTATATCCATTCAGATGAATTAACAGACGATGAAAAGAAATTAATGACAGAACAGACATTAGATTATTTTGATAATTATGTAAGCCCGGGCTGGTTAAAATACAGAAAGTCAGTATCTACCAACTCAGCAGTGCTTGAGTGGAAAGATCATGACGGCGTATGTGATGGCTTATATGGTGAAGAATTCATTGACTGTCTTGGTGGTTTCGGTATTTATACATGTGGTCATAGAAATCCGGAGATCCTTGATACCGTAAAGGCACAGCTTGATCATCAGGCGCTTCATTCACAGGAGCTGTTGGATCCGCTTCGTGGATATCTTGCGAAGGCAGTTGCAGATATCACACCGGGTGATCTTCAGTATTGTTTCTTTACAAATGGTGGTGCAGAGGCAGTCGAAATGGCATTGAAGCTTGCCAGAATCGCAACAGGCGGAAGATGGTATATCTCAACCGTTGGTGCATTCCATGGTAAATCAATGGGTGCAATCTCAATGGGTGGTAAGAATACATACAGAGTTCCATATACACCTATGGTACAGCAGGTACAGCATGTAGAATATGGTAATGCAGAGGATGCAAGAAAGGCAATCCGTAACCTGATCGCTGTTGGTGAAAAGGTTGCAGCCATGATCGTTGAACCAATTCAGGGCGAGGCTGGTGTTATCGTTCCACCGGAAGGATATCTGACAGAGTTAAGACAGATCTGTGATGAGTATGGTGTAGCGTTGATCTTTGATGAGATCCAGACAGGTATGGGTCGTACCGGTACAATGTGGAGATGCGAAGCAGAAGGCGTAACACCGGATATCATGACATTCGGTAAAGCATTTGGTGGTGGTATTATGCCAATCACAGGTATTATCTGTAAGCCATCCATGTGGGTACAGCAGTTGATCGACAACCCATGGTTACTTGGTTCTCCTACATTTGGTGGTAACCCTGTATGTTGTTCGGCAGCGATCGCAACGATCAAATACATGATTGATAATGATATTCCAGGACAGTGTGCAAGCAAAGGTAAGATCTTAAAGGCAGGACTTGAAAGTCTGAAGGCAAAATATCCTGAGATCATCGATGATGTCAGAGGCGTAGGTCTGATGCTTGCGGTTGAGTTCGTTACATCTGATATCGGTTACAGCATCGCAAAGGGCTTGTTCTCAAGAGGTGTTATGACAGCCGGAACACTTGTAAACTCCAAGTGTATCCGTTTCGAGCCGACAGCGGTTATTACAGAGGAACAGATCGCAGCCGTTATCGAGCGTATGGATGCGGCACTTGCTGATACGAAGAAAGAATATAATCTGTAAATTCATCGGTATATCGTGATGGAAAATCATCTGACCATAGTATAGGCAATGATTTTTCGGATGCATAGAATGTGCGAAGTATATATAAGACTACCGTTTATTCGGATACAGATTTGATCGTCAGTTGAAACTGCTATGATCAGACTGCCGGATGGACGGTAGTTTTGTTTTATAGAAATATTTATCCTGTAAAGCAATTTTGTTCTGGGGTAAAAGAGTCGAAGCGGCTCTTTGTATTTATACATAAATAGGGTATAATAAAGCTATTCATTCTATATGGGGAGGTATATACAGATGAGAAAATTAAAGATCACATTTAACGCGCCGGTGACGCTGGGCTTTGTATTCATTTGTTTTGTTGTAACACTGCTTGGGGTACTGACCGGTGGCGGAAGTACCCGGTTATTATTTATGACATATCATTCATCGCTTACAAATCCACTCACATATCTGCGATTCTTTACACATGTATTCGGGCATGCAGGATGGAGTCATTTTATCGGAAATGCCTCCTATCTGTTATTGCTTGGACCGATGTTAGAAGAAAAATATGGTTCGAAAGAAATGTTGGAAGTGATCGGTGTAACAGCACTTGCGACCGGTATTGTGAATTACATCTTTTTCTGGAATGTAGCACTTTGTGGAGCGAGTGGTGTCGTATTTGCATTTATCGTGCTGGCGTCCTTTACCGGATTCCGAGCAGGCGAAATTCCGTTATCCTTTATTCTGGTTGCGATCATCTTTATCGGACAGCAGGTATATGAAGGTATCGCAGTACAGGACAATATCTCGAATATGGCACATATCGTTGGCGGTATTGTGGGTGCAGTTGTCGGATATAATCTGAACCGAAAATAAACGGTGTGATATTTGCAAGGGAGGACTTCTCAAATGAATCGAACATGTGAAATACATGACACCATATTGCAGGATGATCTGAAATTGAGAGAAAGACCGCTTAAGGTTCTGGCGGCTGTTGATTCTTTTAAGGGCAGTATGACATCTGTTCAGGCAGGCATGGCGGTCAAAAGAGGTCTGGAGAAAAATTATAAGAATTGTGAGATCGAAGTGGTTCCGGTTGCAGATGGCGGAGAGGGAACCATGGATGCGATCGCCTATGGAAAATCGAACATGAAACGTCATACAGTTAATGTAACAGGACCGCTTGGACAGGCCATAAAGGCTTCTTATATCAGTTATGATGAAGCAGGAGAAAAAGTAGCATTGATCGAGATGGCAGAGGCAGCAGGTCTTCCGCTTGTACCGGAGTCAGCCAGAAATCCGATGCATACAACTACATATGGAGTAGGCGAGATGATAAAGTATGCCATGCTGCATGGCTGCCGGAGCTTTATTATAGGAATTGGCGGAAGTGCAACAAATGATGCCGGGATCGGAATGCTGCAGGCACTTGGCTGCCATTTTCTTGACGAACATGGGAATGAAGTTTCCTATGGAGCGGAAGGACTTTCCAAAGTATGCGAGATTCACAAAGAGGATATGTTACCGGAGCTTTCAGCATGTTCATTTCAGATTGCCTGTGATGTTACAAATCCGCTGGTTGGAGAGAAAGGCTGCAGTCATATCTTTGCATCGCAAAAAGGAGCGGACGCTCAGATGGTAGAGAACATGGAGAAATCTATGGTGCGTTATGCAGATCTGGTGGAACAGCAGAGCTGGTCAGGCTGTAAGCAGGATAATATGGGCACAGATACAAAACCGGAGAACTGCCGGTCAGACTACGCTATAAATCGTATGACACCGGGAGCAGGTGCAGCAGGCGGTCTTGGATATGCATTTCTAATGTTCCTGCATGCAAGATTACGACCGGGAATTGATATAGTATTTGATGAGATCCGTTTAAAAGAAAGAATAAAAAATGTCGATCTGGTTATTACCGGAGAGGGCAGGATGGATGCACAGACGTTAATGGGAAAAACACCGGCGGGCGTAGCGAAACTTGCAAAAGCACAGCAGAAAAAAGTGGTTGCATTTGCAGGCTGCTTCGGGGAAGGCATCGAACAATGTATGGAGAGCGGCTTGTTTGATGCGTGTTATTCCATAACCGACGGACTGTCCGAAGAGGAACGAGGGAGAGCCATGCAGACAGAATGTGCCATGCAGAATATGGAACGAGCTGTGAGAGAGAAACTATAGCAAATAAGAAAGCCTGAATAGAGCAGTAAACTCTATTTGGGCTTTTTATGTAAGAACATTTAAAAGTCATATCACACTGTTAATATAGGCGTAAGGAGGTAAGAAATATGACATATCAGATACTGATGATTGAAGATGATGAACAGATCTGCGAAGTGGTGAAAGATTACTTTACCAGAGAAAGTGAAAATGAGATCGTGGTACGGACGGCACAGAACGGACAGGACGGGCTGGATTTATTTGAGACGGAACGGGTGGATCTTGTATTGTTAGACATCATGCTTCCGGGAATGGACGGCTTTGCGATCTGCCGGGAGATGCGCAGGACGAGCATGGTTCCGATCCTGTTTTTAACAGCCAGAAGTTCCGAACGGGATATCCTGCTTGGATATGATCTCGGCTGTGACGATTATATCATCAAACCATTTTCCCTTGTGACCTTATATGCGAAATGCAAGGCACTGATCAGACGATCAAAGGATATCAGCAGAACCGGAGAACTGGTCTGCGGCAGGATACATATGAAGCCGTCGGAGTACAGGGTTCTTGTGGATTCTCAGGAAATTGAACTTGCGCCGAAAGAGTTTGCATTGTTACGGATGCTGCTCGAGAACAAAAACAAAACTGTGGCAAGGGAACGACTGCTGATCGGGGTATGGGGCTATGATTATGATGGCAGTGATCGTTGCGTGGATAATCACATTCGAAAGATCCGAAAACATCTTGGAAGTGCAGGAAAGCAGATTAAAACAGTGATAGGAAATGGATATCAGATACGGGGTGATGACGATGAAAAAGAACAAAAACAATAAAAAAAGAAATGCCATATTGTCGGAGCGGCAGAAAAGAAAAAGACAAAAGGTAAGAAGAAAATGGATATGGATTTCATCTGGCATTATAGCAGTCAGCATAATGTTGTATCTGTTGGTGATCGGTTATTACAGAAATCAGGTCAATCTGGAATTAAAAGAATATTTTCAGGTGTCAACAAATAGTGTCAGTGCAAGTTTGGCTGAATGTCAGGAAGATATTGCAGGTATGACAGATATAGAGGAAGCCCGTAATAGAATACAGGAGATCTTTGCGGAGGAAAATACACCATATTTTTTGACAGCAGTTTACAGGCGGCATTTGGAAAGCTCAGATGCAGTAGACAATATAGAAGAAAAAGACGATGTAAATGTTGCAGATGAAAATCAAGAAACAGAAACTACGAAGCATACAGACGAAAATGATACAGAAAAATTAGAACAACAGGTACAGGATATAGAGGATGATATGGAGCAGATGCAGTCCGAAGTACAGATGTATTCACCGATTATGCCTTCTTTCCGGCAGGTGGTTCAAAATGCTGATGCAGGGGAATTTGCATGGAGTCTTCATGGCAGAGTAGATGATGCCAATCAGTATAGTAAGACGAGCAGGTATTTGTTGGATAAGATGGAGACCCTCGGAACATATCCGGAAGATACAACAGAGAGTATAAGTGGTTATCTGGGTGAAAACTATTATTTTAAAAGTCAATATATCGTTTTTGACAATGATATATACTATATCGTATCCGCTATGTATGCAGATCCATTTGGCTGGCATACAGAAGGCATCTGGTTATTTTATGGAGGGCTTGCAGTTGTATTTCTCATTATAATTGCAACGATCCTGACTGCGTTTATATCCTGTAGACGGACATTTTCACAGATGGAAGATGCAGAGAGAAAAGAAACGGTTATTACAGCACTTGCACATGATGTAAAAAGTCCATTGATGGCAATTTCCGGGTATGCAGAGAATCTGAAACAGTTAAACCAGACAGGAGAGTGCCGGCATTACATAGATGTTATTTTGGAAAATACATCTTACATGAATGAACTTTTATGTCAGTTAAGCGAGTATATCAAGCTTGGTAAAATGGAAGCGTTACAGACAGAGTCTGTAAGCATCGAACAGATATGGGAGCCGTTACAGGAACGGTATCAGAATCTTCTGGATGAAAAAGGTCTGGAGGTAAGAATGTCAGGAAACTGTACGGTAAAAGGTGATCCGCTGATGCTTTCCCATATGTTAGAGAATCTGTTTGTAAATGCAATTAAGTATTCACTGAAAGGAAGTGTGATCCGGCTGGTATTAAAGGAAGATCATCTGATCCTTAGCAATCCGATGGAACAGTCGATTGCAACCGATCCGGAGGAGTTATGGAAGCCATTTGTAAAGGGAGACGAAGCAAGAACCGGCAGAAGCGGAAGCGGAATCGGATTGAGCATCGTGCAGGAAATCATGCAGATATTCGGCTACCACGGAAGTTTAAAAACAGAAGACGGTGAATTTGAAGTAACAATTTATTTTTAAATAGAGAGTAGAAATTTTAAATAGTAGATTGACAGTGGTCTTACTATTATGTAACAAGCCTATCTGAATGGCTTGTGTAATAATAGGTAAGACCACTGTCAATCTGTTTTGTATAGTTTGCAGTTAGAATACGCCAGAATCGCATTGCAAACACATGGAAAATAGGCTATATTTATGGGTGGTACTGTTAGTTCCATGTAACAGGAAGTAAGAGGAAATTTGTATGAATGAAAACGAGATTTCAGAGATGATCGAGCTTGCGATGCAGGCAAGAACAAAGGCATATGCGCCATATTCGAATTTTCAGGTGGGAGCCTGTGTAAAGATGGAGAATGGAAGTTATTATACAGGATGCAACATAGAGAATGCTTCCTATGGGGCAACAAACTGTGCGGAACGGACGGCTGTTTTTAAGGCAGTCAGTGAAGGGTACAGAAAGCTGTCTGCGATCGCGATCGTTGGCGGACTAAAGAACGGAGAATGTGACTATACTTATCCATGTGGGATATGCAGACAGGTCATTGCCGAATTTGCCGAACAAGGCTGCGTGATCGTTGTAGCAAAGAACAAACAGGAATATCGGATGTATTCGGTAGAAGAGCTGCTTCCGGAGACATTTCATTTGAATAAAGAAGAATAAAGGAGACATCAGATTGAGAGACTTAAAAGAATTAACAGGGTATGACATCATAACAGAAGAAAAGATCCCTGAAGTAAATGGAACAGGTTATATCTTAAGCCACAAGAAGACAAAGGCCAGAGTGCTTGTAATTGCAAATGATGATGAGAACAAGGTGTTTAATATCGGATTCCGGACACCGCCGTATGATGATTCTGGTATTCCGCATATTCTGGAACATTCGGTATTATGCGGTTCCAGAAAATATCCGGTAAAAGACCCGTTTGTAGAACTGGCAAAGGGTTCATTAAATACTTTCTTAAATGCAATGACATATTCTGATAAGACGGTATATCCGATTGCAAGCTGTAACGAAAAGGATTTTGAAAATCTTATGGATGTCTATCTGGATGCGGTATTCTATCCGAATATTTATGAACATACAGAGATCATGCGTCAGGAAGGCTGGCATTATGAACTTGAAACTGTAGAAGGGGAACTGATCTATAATGGTGTTGTGTTTAATGAGATGAAGGGTGCATTTTCATCTCCGGAACAGCAGATGTATTCAAAGATTGAAAAACTTCTTCTTGCTGACACACCATACAAGAATGAATCCGGTGGTGATCCTGCAGCGATTCCAACATTAAGTCAGGAACGTTTTCTTGATTTTCACAGAAAGTATTATCATCCGTCAAACAGTTATATTTATCTGTATGGTGATCTTGATATGTATAAGGAATTGGACTATATCGATAAGGAGTATCTCTCGAGCTTTGATTATAGAGAGATTGATTCTACGATCGCTGTGCAGACAGCCTATGAACAGATGAAGGATGAGAGCTGCTTTTATTCGATCGCAGAAAATGAGAGCGAAGAAAAGCAGACATTTTTAACCTATAATATGGTAGTTGGCAGCAGCCTTGATAAGCAGCAGTCCGTTGCCATGAATATACTGGAATACGCAATCATGGACGCTCCGGGCGCACCATTGAAGAAAGCATTAGTAGATGCAGGGATCGGAGAGGATGTCTTTGTTTCCTTTGATGATGGGATCCGGCAGACAATCTTTTCAATCGTAGCAAGAAATGCAAATATGTCCGATAAGGAACGTTTTGTGTCTGTGATCAGGGATACACTGACCGATCTTTCCGGGCATGGAGAAGAAGGAAAGGCGATCGATCGGACTTCGATCGAGGCTGCGATCAATAATTTTGAGTTTAAACATAAGGAAGCAAACTTCGGCAGATTTCCGAAGGGGCTTATGATGGGTCTGGATGCATTTAATACATGGCTGTATGATGATGCATCTGCACTTGAAATGTTTAAGTTAAATGAAGTATATGATGAATTGAAAGAAAGTCTGAAAACCGGATATTTTGAAGAACTGATCTGGGAAAAGCTGGTTCAGAATACCTTTGGTATGATTTTTGTTATGAAGCCGAAGAAGGGGCTTGATAAGGAGAATGATGCAGCAGAGAAGCAGAAGCTTGCAGACTATAAGGCCTCTCTTACGGAAAATGAGCTTGAACAGGTTGTATCAGATACAAAGGAATTAAAATTATATCAGGAGACACCATCTCCGGCAGAGGATATGGAGAAGGTTCCGTTGCTTAGTATTTCTGATATCAGAAAAGAGATCCATCCGTTAAAGAACCGTGAGGACAGCATTTATGGTATGCCATTAATAAGTCATGATATCTTTACTAACGGAATTGGTTATCTGGAGTTTATATTTGATATCAATGATCTGGATGCAGAGTTTGTTCCATATGCAGAGCTGCTCACCAGCATTTTCAAATATGTGGATACAGAGCATTACACATATAGTGAACTGTCCAATCAGATCAATTTCCATACCGGTGGTATCGGATTTTCTACAGGAGCCATGTATAAGGATGGCGGAAAGGATCATCTTTCATTCTTCTCCGTTAAGACAAAGGCCATGTATGACAAGCTTGGAGAAGGCCTAAAGCTGATCGAGGAGATCCTGTTCACATCGAAGCTTTCGGATAAGAAGAGATTGAAAGAGATTATATCGGAAGAAAAAGCCGGACTTAAGACTGATCTGATATCCTCAGGGCATATCACATCTGCAACACGCGCGATGTCTTATATCTCAGATGTGATGGCATTTAAGGATATGACAGAGGGAATCGGATATTATGATTTCTTACAGGAGCTGGATCAGAATTTTGAGCAGAATGCAGATGCGATCATTGAGAAACTGCAGACAACGCTTGCCGAGATCCTCAGAAAAGGAGCGGTAACAATCTCTTATACCGGTGACAATGATATTAAGGAAATATTGGGTGCAGATATTGAGGCATTTGCAAGAAAGCTGTCGACCAGACCTGCCTTTGCAGAAAAACGTGTGATGGAAAAAGCTGTTAAGAACGAAGCCTTTAAGACAGCAAGCCAGGTACAGTATGCGGCTCTCGCAGGAAATTATAAAGAAAAAGGATTTGAATATACCGGAGCACTGGAAGTCCTTCAGGTGATCTTCTCCTATGGATATCTCTGGGAGAATATCCGTGTAAAGGGTGGGGCATATGGAGCTATGTGTTCATTTGCCAGATCAGGAATGGGATATTTTACATCCTACAGAGATCCGAATCTGATGGAGACATATGATATCTATAAGAAGGCAGCAGACTATGTAGCAGGCTTTGATGCAAGCGACAGAGATATGACCAAATATTTGATTGGTGCGATCGCAAAGTTAGATTCTCCAATGACACCATCAGCAGAAGGAGCATTCAGCCAGACCTGTTACTTTGCAGGTATTACAGATGAGCAGCTTCAGAAAGAACGTGATCAGGTGCTTACTGCAAATGTAGAAACGATTCGTTCACTGGCACCTGTGATCCGGGCGATCACAGATGGCGGGGTTATCTGTGCGATCGGTGGGGAAGATAAGATCGAACAGAATCGGGCAAAGTTTAAAGAAGTAAAAGATCTATAGTTTTTACAGAAGTAACGAAAGAAGATATAAGTATATAGATTTGTAAATAGTTCTCCGGCAGGTTACAGAATTCTGTGCCGAATGGAGAACATGAATACATACAGAGTATGGAAGGAGAAGTATGAACGATACATACAAATCAGGATTTGTTGCGATCATAGGAAGACCAAATGTAGGTAAATCCACACTGATGAATCAGTTGATCGGACAGAAGATCGCGATAACGAGCAGTAAGGCGCAGACAACAAGAAACCGTATTCAGACCGTGTATACCTCGGATGAAGGACAGATTGTTTTCCTCGATACACCTGGAATCAACAGGGCCAAGAACAAGCTTGGTGAATATATGTTAAAGGTGGCAGAGGGAACATTAAATGAAGTAGATGTCGTTATGTGGATCGTTGAAGCAACGACATTTATCGGAGCAGGAGAACGGTATATCATTGAACAGTTAGAACGTGTTAAGACCCCGATCATCATTGTGGTAAATAAGATCGATGCGGTAAGTGAAGAAGAAGTATTCAAGGCGATCTCGACCTATAAGGATGCCTGCAGTCATGCGGAGATCGTTCCGGTATCGGCATTAAAGGGAAAGAACAAAGATGAACTGATAAAGACGCTGTTCAAATACCTTCCATACGGACCACAGTTCTATGATGAAGACACGATCACCGATCAGCCGGAGCGACAGATCGTATCCGAATTGATCCGGGAGCAGGCTTTAAGACTTCTGGATAAAGAGATTCCACACGGAATCGCGGTTGTTATTGATTCGATGAAGGAACGTCCGAACGGACGGCTTATGGATATAGATGCAACAATCATCTGTGAGCGGGATTCCCATAAGGGTATTATTATTGGAAAACAGGGCGCAATGCTGAAAAAGATCGGCAGCAATGCAAGGTATGGCATTGAACAGCTATTAGATACACATGTGAATCTGAAGCTTTGGGTAAAGGTGAAGAAGGATTGGCGGGATACCGATACCCTTCTTCGAAATTATGGTTATAAGATGGATGAATCATGAAGGATGAGATAGTATTAAACGGAATCGTGCTTTCCTCCGGCCTTCAGGGAGAATATGACAGACGGCTTGTTATACTGACCAGAGAGCAGGGGAAGGTCACAGCATTTGCAAAGGGAGTCCGACGACCAAGCAGCCAGTTGATCTCAAAGACGCAGCTGTTTGTCATGGGAGCATTTACTGTATATCCGGGAAGAAATGCATATACACTTATCAACGTAGATGCAAAGGAATATTTTCATGAACTGACCTTTGATATGAACAAATACTGTTACGGATCTTACTTTTGTGAGATGATGTCATATTTTACAAGAGAAGGTGACCGGTCGGCAGATTATCTGAATCTGCTGTTTGTCAGCCTGAATGCATTAAAAAAAGGACTACTGCCGGTGAAACTGATCCGTTGTGTATATGAACTGAAGATCATGGATATCTTTGGACAGGGCCTGCAGAGCTTTCACTGCCCGATCTGTGGAAGCGACAGGCTGACACGGATATTTGATCCCTTGTCCGGTGGAATCCTGTGTGAGAACTGCCGGAGCAAGGCTAAGAAAAGTATCCATATATCAGAGGACGCCAGATATGTGCTTCAGTATATTAATGGAGCAACGCTTGGAAATCTGTATAATTTCACGGTTTCAGACAGCGTGCTGGAAGAACTTATGATGATCACAAAGGAATTTCTGGCGGTATATGTAGACCGAAAATTCAATTCTGTAGAAATAATTGAATCCCTGTCTTGAAAAAAACAGGGAGAGAAGGTACAATAACGTACAAATATAAAGATGAAATATAAATGGAGGACATTATGGAAAAGACATTAGACAAGATCGTTGCTTTAGCAAAGAACAGAGGTTTTGTATATCCGGGTTCAGAGATTTATGGTGGACTTGCAAATACATGGGATTACGGTAACCTTGGTGTTGAGTTAAAGAACAATGTAAAAAAGGCTTGGTGGAAAAAGTTCATACAGGAGAATCCATATAATGTAGGTGTTGACTGTGCGATCCTGATGAACCCACAGACATGGGTAGCATCCGGACATCTTGGCGGTTTTGCAGATCCTTTGATGGACTGTAAAGAGTGCCATGAAAGATTCCGTGCAGACAAACTGATCGAAGACTACATGGCAGAGAATAACATGGAGATCGAAGGTTCCGTTGATGGCTGGTCAAATGAAGAAATGGAGAGCTTTATCGAAGAAAAGAATATCTGCTGTCCTTCATGCGGAAAACATAATTTTACAGGTATCAGACAGTTTAACCTGATGTTCAAGACATTCCAGGGTGTAACAGAGGATGCAAAGAACACAGTATATTTAAGACCTGAGACAGCACAGGGTATCTTTGTAAACTTCAAGAATGTACAGAGAACATCCAGAAAGAAGATTCCGTTTGGTATCGGACAGATCGGTAAGTCATTCCGTAACGAGATCACACCGGGTAACTTTACGTTCCGTACCAGAGAGTTTGAGCAGATGGAGCTGGAATTCTTCTGTGAACCGGGAACAGACCTTGAATGGTTTGATTACTGGAGAAGCTTCTGTATCAACTGGCTAAAAGACCTTGGTATCAAGGATGAAGAGATGCGTGCTCGTGATCATTCACCGGAAGAGCTTTGCTTCTACAGCAAGGGAACAACAGATATAGAGTTTTTATTCCCATTTGGGTGGGGCGAGCTTTGGGGTATCGCAGACAGAACGGATTATGATCTGACCCAACATCAGACTGTATCCGGCGAACCAATGGATTATTTTGATGATGAGAAGAAAGAGAAATACATTCCATATGTTATCGAACCATCACTTGGTGCTGATCGTGTAACACTTGCATTCCTTTGTGCTGCATATGATGAAGAAAATATCGGAACAGAGGAGAAGCCGGATGTAAGAACTGTATTACATTTCCATCCTGCACTTGCACCTGTTAAGATCGGTGTCCTTCCACTGAGCAAGAAACTTGGCGAGGAAGCAGAAAAGGTATATGCTGAATTATGCAAATACTACAACTGTGAATACGACGACAGAGGAAATATCGGTAAGCGTTACAGAAGACAGGATGAGATCGGAACTCCGTTCTGTGTAACTTATGATTTTGATTCAGAAGAAGATGGTGCTGTAACTGTCCGTGACAGAGATACCATGGAGCAGGAAAGAGTAAAGATCGAAGATCTGAAGGCATATTTTGAGAAGAAATTCGAATATTAATCAGACGAAATGAATCAATATCTCAGATAGAGTACCCGGTTGATCGAATCTGTAAAATAAAAGGGACATTTGTCGGAAAAGAACATTATCCAGCGGATGTCTCTTTCTTTTTGAAAAAGATTCCGGAATATGCGGTTAAAAAGAGAAAAAAATTGAAAAAAGTGGTTTAATATTATTAGGTCATATGATATAATCACGTCAGAGTGGTGGGAAAATTCTGCCCTAAAGCAGGTTTTTTTCAGCATATATTTAATTAGATACGTAGGAGGTAATAAACAAATGGCAAACAAGTGGGTTTATATGTTTAGCGAAGGCGACATGACCATGCGTAATCTTCTCGGTGGTAAGGGTGCAAACCTTGCAGAGATGACAACAATTGGTCTTCCAGTTCCACAGGGTTTCACAATCACAACAGAGGCTTGTACTCAGTACTATGAAGATGGTCGTAAGATCAACGACGAGATCATGGCACAGGCTATGGAAGGTGTTAAGAAGATGGAGGAGATCAACGGCAAGAAGTTCGGAGATCTTGAGAATCCATTATTAGTATCAGTTCGTTCAGGTGCTAGAGCATCTATGCCGGGTATGATGGATACAATCCTTAACCTTGGTTTAAATGACGAAGTTGTTGCTGCAATGATCGCACACAACCCAGATCCAGCATTCGAGCGTTTCGTATATGATTCTTACAGACGTTTCATTCAGATGTTCTCAGACGTTGTTATGGAAGTTGGTAAGAAGTACTTTGAGCAGCTCATCGATAAGATGAAAGAAGAGAAGGGTGTTAAGTTCGACGTAGAACTTACAGCAGCTGATCTTAAGACTCTTGCAGAGCAGTTCAAGGCTGAATACAAGAACCAGTTAGGAACAGATTTCCCTTCAGACCCAGTTGAGCAGTTAAAGTTAGCTATCGAAGCTGTATTCCGTTCATGGGACAACCCACGTGCAAACGTATACAGAAGAGATAACGATATCCCTTATTCATGGGGTACAGCAGTTAACGTAATGCCTATGGTATTCGGTAACTTAAATAATGAATCTGGTACAGGTGTTGCATTTACTCGTGACCCTGCAACAGGTGAGAAGAAGCTTATGGGTGAGTTCCTTATCAATGCACAGGGCGAAGACGTAGTTGCCGGTGTTCGTACACCAATGCCAATCGCTCAGATGGAGCAGGAATTCCCAGAAGCATATGCAGAATTCCTTAAGGTATGTGAGACTCTTGAGAATCACTACCATGATATGCAGGATATGGAGTTCACAGTTGAGAACAAGAAGCTTTACATGCTTCAGTGTAGAAATGGTAAGAGAACAGCTCAGGCAGCTCTTCAGATCGCTTGTGACCTTGTTGATGAAGGACATAAGACAGAGGAAGAAGCAGTTGCAATGATCGATCCTCGTAACCTTGATACACTTCTTCACCCACAGTTTGATGCAGCAGCTCTTAAAGCAGCTACACCAATGGGCAAGGGCCTTGGTGCTTCACCGGGTGCTGCTTGTGGTAAGATCGTATTTACAGCTGACGATGCAGAAGCATGGGCAGCTAAGGGCGAGAAGGTTGTTCTTGTACGTCTTGAGACATCACCAGAAGATATCACAGGTATGAAGTCAGCACAGGGTATCTTAACAGTTCGTGGTGGTATGACATCACATGCTGCTGTAGTTGCTCGTGGTATGGGTACTTGTTGTGTATCAGGTTGTGGCGATATCATTATGGATGAAGAGAACAAGAAGTTCACACTTGCAGGCAAAGAGTTCCATGAGGGAGATTTCATCTCAATCGATGGTACAACAGGTAACATTTACGATGGAGTTATCAAGACAGTTGATGCTTCAATCGCAGGTACATTCGGTCGTGTTATGGCATGGGCTGATAAGTACAGAACACTTAAGGTTAGAACAAATGCTGATACACCGGCAGATGCTAAGAAGGCTCGTGAGCTTGGTGCAGAAGGTATCGGTCTTTGCCGTACAGAGCATATGTTCTTTGATCCAGAAAGAATCGCAGCATTCCGTGAGATGATCTGCTCAGATACAGTAGAAGAAAGAGAAGAAGCTCTTGATAAGATCCTTCCATATCAGCAGGGAGATTTCAAGGCTCTTTACGAAGCACTTGAAGGTAACCCAGTTACTATCAGATTCCTGGATCCACCTCTTCATGAGTTCGTTCCTACAGAGGAAGCTGATATTGAGAAGCTTGCAAAGGCTAAGAATAAGTCAGTAGAAGAGATCAAGGCACTCTGCAACTCACTTCATGAGTTTAACCCTATGATGGGTCACAGAGGATGTCGTCTTGCTGTAACATATCCAGAAATCGCTAAGATGCAGACAAAGGCTGTTATTCGTGCAGCTATCGAAGTTCAGAAAGAGCATCCAGATTGGAATGTTGAGCCAGAAATCATGATCCCACTTGTATGTGAAGTTAAAGAGCTTAAGTACGTTAAGAAGGTAGTAGTTGAGACAGCTGATGCTGAGATCGCTGCTGCAGGCGCAGATCTTAAGTATGAAGTTGGTACAATGATCGAGATCCCAAGAGCTGCTCTTACAGCTGATGAGATCGCTAAGGAAGCTGACTTCTTCTGCTTCGGTACTAACGACCTTACACAGATGACATTTGGTTTCTCAAGAGATGATGCAGGTAAGTTCTTAAATGCTTACTATGATGCTAAGATCTTCGAGAATGATCCATTTGCTAAGCTTGACCAGACTGGTGTTGGTAAGCTCATGGATATGGCTGTTAAACTTGGCAAGCCGGTTAATCCAAAGCTTCATATCGGTATCTGTGGTGAGCACGGTGGAGATCCTTCATCCGTTGAATTCTGCCACAAGATCGGTCTTGATTATGTATCATGTTCACCATTCCGTGTACCTATCGCTAGACTTGCTGCTGCTCAGGCTGCAATCGCTAACAATGCAGGAAAGTAGATTACAACTATATGTACTTCACGGAATTTCTGATTACCAGAGCTGATGTTAATGATTTCATGACACATCGTCCGGAGTACACGAAAGCGAACCGTTTTAAGGATTTCGTTTGTAAAATCTATCTTTGATAATTAGGGGAAAATTCCAAATATTGGGTTTTCCCCTTTTTTATTGGGTTTTCTAAGGATTCTATCTCTTACTAAGAGGTAGAGTCCTTTTATTTTATACAAAATTCCTAAAGGAGGTTCGAGGTTATGAACAACACATGGTATTTGAATCAGTAGATCACAGGACATTTTACAGAGAAAAATTAGCGAGAGCGAGATACAGAGACAGTTATCACAAGTCACTCATTTATATCCTTGGCATATCTGAGGACACGAGACGGCATTGCGATGAAATCTACGTGAAGAAAGTACTGAATTTATGGTATGTTAGATTGTCATTTAACTTTTTATTATGGCTTATAAGGAAACAAAGAGCAATACCTTCTACTGCAAAGCATTTGATTTAGGATGGTATGGGTGATATAATCTGAAATGTAAATATTTTGTTTAGTTATAGGGGATTGATGGGAGTGCTTAGAGTAGGAATTTGTGATGATGGGTCGGCAATCTGTTCGGAAATTGAAAGGATCGTTAAAGAATATGGGAAGAAGCATGACTTGAGACTTGATACAGAGATATGGAGTACGGGAGAGGCACTGGTGGATTATCTTGAGGATGGAAATGCGATTGATTTATTATTCTTGGATATTGATTTGATTACGACCAGCGGTGTAGATATAGGACAGTATATTCGGCATAGACTGAATAATTATAGCATGAAGATTGTGTTTATATCTGCAAATACAACATATGCAATGAGCCTGTTTGATATAATGCCGATGAATTTTCTTGTGAAGCCGCTTGTAAAATCTAAGGTAGAGGAATGTCTTGATTTGGCTGTTATGTTTCTCGTAAAAGAAGAGAAGGTGTTTCAATGTAAAGTGGCTGGTAAAACTCATTATATACCATTTAGATCTATCCTTTATTTTGAAAGTGATGGCAGAAAAATCAGACTTGTCACGGAGAAAAAACAAAAAAATGGTGGCTTAGATACAAAAGTGGATGTGTATGAATATTACAGAAAGATAAAAGAGGTTGCTCAGGAAATTCTGTCGGACGAATCTTTCTTGCAAGTTCATAGGTCTTATATCGTCCAGATTGCTTACATACAAAAATATGAATATACACAGATACTAATGATGGACGGTACACAGATCCCTGTTAGTCAAAATTTTCGGAAAGAAGTACGGAGCAAGATGCTGGAGAGGGGATGAAGAAAAATGTACACGGCAGTATATTTAATGTGCAACATGTTCAGAATATATCTGATTAAGCATCTTACAGACATGTTTTTTCAGGGAGAGAATCCGGATAAGAAACATGTTGTAGGAGTATGTATTGTTTTTTATGCGGTAAACAGCGCGTTGTTTATCTGTCTTAATATATCATTGATTAATCTTATATGTAATGTTCTCGGCATAGGTGCGCTCGTGTGCGTGTATTCCAGAAACAGAAAATATGTGATTTTTATTATTGTAATACTTACTATTGTGTGCATGGGCTGTGATATGCTTGCTACAAGTCTGCTGACTCCGGCATACAAATCAGGAGATGCACTGGATATGCTGACATTCGTCATGGTCGATATGATTATGTTTGTGTTTATGTGTCTTCTGAGAAGGATAATGCAGAGCCGGAATGAGCAACAGATAGTGCCGAGCGTGGCTCTGATAATTGTGCCGATTATCAGTATATGTATACTTTTGTATATGGCTTACATGAAGCATTATATATCAGGCGACTTTATAGCAGTAGGATTGGGACTTTTATGTATAAATTTCTTGGTGCTGTATTTGTATAATATGCTTCTTGAATCCGCTCAGGAAAAATATGAGAACCAAATTCTCAGGCAGTATGTCAAGGAATATTCAAACCAGTTGGACATTATTCTTGAATCAGAACAAAAAGTAAGACGCATGCGCCATGATATCAGGAATCATTTGTCAGAGATACAGCTTCTGACCATGCAGAATAAGCGCGATGAGGTTTTAAAATACATAGAAAGCATGACGGACTATATGCAGAATTCAAGGGCAATTTCAGAATCTGGCAATATTGAGACAGACAGCCTTTTGAATTATATGCTTGGGTTGGCAAAGAAGGACGGAATTCATGTTGAAACGGACATATGTCTGCCGGAAGAATTGCGTAATTCGTTTGAGTTCAACATTGTTCTGGGCAATCTGCTTGACAATGCAGTCAGGGCGGCAAAGTCCAGTGAAGAAAAATACCTCTATGTTAGAATCAATATGGACAAAGGGACATTGAGGATTCTGGTAAAGAACAGCTACAGCGGTAAACTGCGTAAATCAGGGAGACATTTCCTTACCACCAAAGATGATTCGTATAATCATGGCATGGGTTTACAGAGTGTACAGGATGTTGTGAATCAAAATAATGGTGAGATACAGTTTGAAGCTACTGAAAATACTTTCATAGTCAGAGTTATATTGTTCAATTAACAATGATGTCTGCCAAGCTGCTTGGGGTTATGCCTGCAGCTTCTCTTAATTTCTTGATACGCTCAGGTATGTCAATGACTATTTTGTTTCTATAAAAGGTATGATTATGCTGTGTAAGGTTTCATGTCATTTCCTAGTATATTCTGTTAATTGTTTTCTTTTGAATTCTCCGTAGAAAAATAATGGACGAGACGGAGAATAATATCTACGCCTTCTGGACTTACTCCTGATATTTCAATTAGCTGCAATTCATTTCTTCCAAGTAAATAGTCTGTAGATACATGAAAAAAATCAGCCAAATCAACAAGAGTGTCTATAGAGGGTTTTGATGTACCCATTTCCCATGCGTTTACTGCTGAGCGAGATATGTTAAGTGCGCTTGCCAAATTACTCTGGGTTATACCGATGACTTCTCTCAATTCCCTGATACGTTCAGATATGTCCATTACCATTTTTATTCCTCACAAAAAATACGATTATGTCATGTTACATGTTTGTCCTTTCATTAGTATATTCAATTCAAAGTCAACTATAATTATCTTATTTGATAGTTACAAATGACAAAAAGAACCGGATTTTGGCAAAAAAACACGAGTTATGACAAAAAAGCTGTTAGTTATGACATATGGCGAATTTTAAGAAAAAAATGTGCTATGATTTAGACGGCTAATATCAAAATAGCAAAATATATCACAGGAGGGATGCAGTATGAACAAGGCAAAGAAGCTCGTAAACAAGATGGCAAAGAAATCGGCGGAGAAAGCAGCTAACTCAGCTTGCTGTTTCTGGGCATATCAGCCGAAAGAGCCAAAGGCAGTCAAGAAGCTGCGCAAATTCTAAGAGCCGATGAAGACATTGCAGGAATATGTAACCAACGAATATGACTCCGATGAGGAGAAGGAGATCATAGCCTATGGGCTTGAGCGTATCAGGGAGAACGTGCTTGCCTTTGGATTTACAGTTCTTGTCGGCTTCTGCTACGGTGATGTCCTCTCGGGCGTTCTGCTGTGGGTGTTTCTTTATCCCATAAGGAGCAGCGCGGGAGGATATCATGCGCAGACCAGATGGGGCTGCAGAGTTATGTCGGTTTCGCTTCTGCTTGCAGCTTATACTGCGGTATATGCCGTAAACAGGCTGGCATACGGACAGATGATACTGCTTGGGCTTCTGCTCTGCGCGGTGCTGACTCTATGGCTGCTTGCTCCGATTGGCACGGAGAATAAGCCTCTCGATGATATCGAGCATAGAATTTATCAAAAAAGGACAAGGATTATAGTTCTGGTTGAAACGATATTAGCCGTGTTTACACTGTATGAGGGAATATCGGTCATATATCTGCCGATAGTTATGGCATTTTTAATTTCATCAGCACTGCTTGTGATGGGATGTATTAAGCTGAGAAAAAATAAGGGAAAGTAAACATCAATTATATATTTTGCAACAAATGAAAGGAAAAAAATCATGTTAAAGGGGAAAATATCTTTATGGAATAGAAGTGGAATATTCTCTTCTATGTTGGCATTGCTTTTGTGTATTGCCATGTGTTTTGAATGTGTGCCATTTTATACTGTGGCGGCGGAAGAGACTGAGGAAACTGGTACATATAAAACAAAGGCGATAAGCTGGCTTGTCGGCGAGAAAGACGATGTGAGCGGCTGGGGTGATACAGACCTGATAAATGATACAGCCAACGCTCTGACTATACTCGGAAGAGAAGGAAAGCCGACAGACAGCACTTTCCTTGAGAAATGGAAAGGCAGCCATAAGGATATGAATACCGATGAGATGGTGCATATCGCGCGGGCAGAGTATATGTCCGCAGATTCAAAAGAGGCAGAATCACTGCTTTCTGATATCATGTCCCGCCAGAATCCTGACGGGGGTTTCGGTCTTACAGAAGAATATGAGAGCGATGTCTATGACACCGTGCTTGCACTTTCGGCGGTATGCGCTCAGGCTGTGGCTACACCGACGGATGCGACCGCAGATTACAGCAACACGGCAGGAGACGCAGCATTCTACCTTGCGGGGAAACAGAAAAGCGACGGAGGGTATGCGTACACGGATGCATCTGACAGCTCACCGTATTTGACGGCGTATGCGGGAATGATTCTCTCCATGTGCGGGTGTGATGATTTACCGGCGTGGACTGCACTTGACGCATACTGTCAGGACAGATTCACAGGGGAACTTTCCGAGGATACATTTGCCGAACAGGCAGTACTTGCCATGTATATGTACAGAAGAGAACTGATACAGGATGCGGATGCTTTCGAGGAGAAGCTTCATTCCGTACAGGGAAGCGACGGAAGCGTGTACGGGGATATCACGGACACGATATGGTACATACTTCTGCTTGACGAGATAGACAGTTATCATACACTGCGCCTTAGCATTACGAACGTGGAGACTGAGACTGATACATATGTGCTGGAAGCCGGAGAGACACAGAGTCTGTCGCTTCATACTGACATATCATATGATACCAATCAGAATGTGACCATGAATGTGCGGTATACCATCACAGAGGACGGAGAAGCGACAGCATCTGTCACAAAGGAGATGGAACTGTCTGCCTCGAATACGAAAGCTTCGCTTGATTCGGCACTTGAGGCAACGGCTCAGGAGGGGAAAGAATATATCCTGAAAACAGAGATTGTGTCGGTGGATGACGAGGCAGAGGTGCTTGCATCAGATGAGATTAAGTTCTCCGTACATGTGACTGAGAGACAAAAGCTCACACTCACTGCTGATGTGACGACAGGAATCGGGTATTCAGTTAATCTGTCATGGAATGATATAAGCAATGATGACGATACTTACAGATATCGTGTATTCAGGAAGATGAATGGCGGCGAATGGGAGACGCGTTCCACGTGGGACGGCTCGGAGAAGGTGAGGGTTCTCAATATCTATCCGTGCTATGCCGCGCAGAATTATTTGAAGAACTGGATGGAGCAGACAGTGAGCGACACGGGTGAGCCTGCCGGCAAAGGGCTGTTTGTCATAGACACGGTATACATAGGGAGTTATAATTCGGACCCGGATAAATATTTGAAGGACGAAAACGGAGATTACAAGTACGACGTGCTGATGTTTGGAACATACGATTCAAATGCCGGACAGGATCTCTCGGAAAAAGGATATGAGGCGACAAAGGCTTTTATTGATACAGGACGCGGAGCCATGTTTGGTCATGATACACTGGCTCGTATATCAAGCTGTTATCATCCCAATTTTGCAAGATTCGCAGATGATCTCGGCATTAAAGTTGCAACATGGTGCAGTTATACGCCGAGCAGCACAGTGAGGGTTGTAAACTCGGGTATGCTCACAAGTTATCCGTGGAAACTGTCAGGAACATTACAGATACCGAGTGCACATACTCTCGGACAGTATTCGGGTGGAGCGCTTTCTTCAACAGTCTGGATGGAATTTGGAACGTGGTACAGCACAGATTCGGAGACAGGAGCAACCACAGCTGCCTATCTCGTGACAAACAACCAGCTTGCCATGATACAGACAGGACACAGCAACGGTCAGGCGACTGATGATGAGAGAAAAGTTTTTGCGAACACACTGTTTTATCTGAAGCAGCTTACAAGCGAAACATCGGCAAAGGACAACTCGTTCTATGATGAGGCGGCACCGACACAGCCGGATATAACTGAGAGTGAAACCGGAACATTTATATGCAAATCCGAGGATATGGGAACTGACTATCAGTACTATGTGGAGGCTGTAAGCTCAGGGCACGGAGAAAACGTGGAATCAAACATAGTGGATGCCACGGCACTGTCCGGCATGAGAGGATTTATTACCGGCATAAGTGATTCGACAGAACCTATGGACGAGCTGAGAAAAAAGACAGATGAAGGAAAGCCGGCGGCTGAGGTGTCGGAAGCTTCTGACGGCACACTGAAAATTGATTTAAGCGAATATGATTTAACCGCATATGAGCCGGGGCAGACGGTGTATCTGCACATATGCGCGGTGGACAATGCGGGCAACATAAGTGATGAGACAGTCATCAGCATAGAGATACCAAAGGGGAAGGAATATCTGAGTCTGGATCAGGCGCTTATCGCAACAGATGGAGAAGTGCAGCTCTATTGCTGCGAGGCGGATATTACAGGCGATATATATGGGGCAGAGACGTTCAGGTTTCAGGGAAGCACGATACATCTTAACGGGACGGCATCATCGGCAGGGAGCCTCTCCATAGCGGGCGGAGTGCTGGATATCGCGGGTATGCAGGAGAACGTACAGCCTCTGGATGTTCCGGATTATACACAGGACATAAAGGATGATATGGAACTTGAGGGAGCTCCTCTCACGGAGATTGCAGTGTACAACAGCACGGATATAATCGTTCCGACGATATGCCTGAAAACTACAGGCGCGTGGTGTAACAGCGTGACGCTTTCGGCAAGCTTGATGTCCGGCGGTGACATATCTTTCAATGCAAACACGATACATTGCGGCGCGGAGGATGAGCCTGTCGTGCTGTGCTCGGAAAAGGGAGACATAAAAATACAGGCTACGGCATTTGAGGGAGAGGGACTGATATACGCACCGGAGGGAACGGTCACGATAAATGTCTCGAAATTCGATTACATAGGAAGCGTTGTGGCAAAGAGGGTAATTATACAGGCGGGTTACTACAACCAGAACCGCATGGAGGGAGAATAAGATGATAGAGAGATGTAAAAAGGGAAAAATATGGTACCGCAGCGTATGCACGTTATTATCTGTTGCTCTGTGTGTATGTATGCTGTCGGGCTGCAGAAGCAGACAGGAGTCAGCCTCTGTCGGAACGAAGACCGCCCAGACATATGCGGATACCGAAAACGGAGAAATAACAACAGATGAAACAGAATCGCAGGATGATTCAGACAAAATTCAGACGGTATGGCAGACTGCAGAGAAAGCAGTCACAGACGAGGCTGATAAAGCAGACGATGTCATGACACAGCTTTCGGAGAGTGTAAGCAGCGGCGATGCGGACAGAGTGATTGAGCTTGCCGATACACTGTCCGGGCAGCTGGACTCATCTTATACTGCGGCGGAAGAATGGCAGACCGCCCTGCAGGAAGTGAGCGATAGTCTGGACGATGAGGCGCGCACTGTATATGAGGAAAGAGAGAAGGCGTTCAATGAATCAGTATCTGAGAGCCGTGATGAGGCATCAGCACTGCTTGCCGGAATAAAAGAGTCGGCGGGTCAGGGGGATATGGAGACAGCGGCAGAGCAGACGGATGAGCTTACAAAGCTTCTTGGCGCTGATGAAACGTATGAGACTTACGGCGAGGATATACCTGATACAGAGCCTGTACACGAGGCAGAAACGGCTGAGTACAATGTTGACGCGGACACACCTGAAGCTTCGTCAGTTATGTCCGAGGATGAAAGCGAGAAAACCGAGTATCTCGCACTTGCCAGTGAGACAGAACTGTTGGATACTGTAAAGGAGAAAGCTGACGAGCTGAAGACGCCGCTGGCAGTATACAACTACATAAAGAATAACATAGGCTATGAGACATACCACGGCAGCCGCAAGGGTGCAAACGGAACATACGACGCCATGAGCGGCAACGACTATGATCAGGCAAGCCTTCTCATAGCCATGCTGAGATATCTGGGATATCCGTCAGCGTATGTAAAGGGAACCATAGACCTCACACCTGAGCAGGCGGTGTCACTTACCGGAGCTGATACGGCAGAGCATGCGGCTGACGTGCTTGCGGCAGCGGGTACACCGGTAACAAAGCTTACGCTTGACGGCGAGCTTGTATATGTGCGCATGGAGCATGTGTGGGTGCGCTCCTACATACCTTATACGGACTACAGGGGAGCCGGAGACGCTTCCGGCAGCTCTGTATGGCTGGATCTGGACACAGAAATCAAGTCATATGAGAACGTGGACAACATCTATGACGCTCTCGATGATGCGGGTTTCAATGATGAGGTGGCGAAGCTTGCTGAGACCGGGGACGCCTCACAGATGGATACGCTTCTTGATACATGGGAAGAAAAGCTCGGTTCGATGGACACGGATTCCATGTATACGAGAAAACGTATTATCTCACAGAAAGAAGAGAGTTATCTTCCGGCTTCGCTGCAGTATGCGACATACGGAGAGACTGTCATATTTGCTGAGATACCGGATTCAGACAGGGACAAGGTAAGCTTCGGCATAGACGGTGATGTGTTCACAAGCTTCACAGCTTCCGAGTTGTATGGCAAGAGTGTACTGCTCGCATACGAGCCTGCCACGGATGCAGACAAAGCCATATATGACAGCTATGACAGTATATTCGACGTACCCGCCTATGCGGTGTACATGAAGCCTGTCATCTATGTGGACGGCGAGGTCACAGCGGAGGGCGACGAGTACCTCGAGATAACCCTCGGGACAAAGCAGACATTTACCATAGGACTGTCGTCGGCTCTAGGCAGCCATGACGTGACAAACGATGTGACAACTGGCTCGATGTACGCGGTCACTCTGGACATGCAGAGCATCACATCCTCAGAGCTTCAGGAAATATATGATGAGGCTTCTGCACTCTCAGACAGCGTAACCGAGACAAATGTCTACAGCACAGATTATCTCGGCAAGCTCCTGACACTTGCGGGCAGGCTTTACTTCGCACAGGTGGATATGGCTGACATAATGACGGCTGAGGCATATGGTGTGACAGCCGTAAGAGACTTGAGCGAGGGTATCACGGGCTACGAGTTGAGATGTGATAAGCTGTACGGACAGGTATCCGGACTCAGCGAGGGCAGCCTGTACATAGACGTGGACACAGACCGCCACAGCGTAATCAGCCTCACTGGTGATGAGGACGCTTCAAGAGAATACATGCTCAGCACGGGTATGATGGGGTCGCTTTACGA